>NZ_JBFTPY010000007.1:0-194605 GCF_056398725.1 Arthrobacter sp. 01T425
GGCCCCACCGACATCTCCCCGGTCGGGTTCGCCGCGCAGCTGCACGTGGGCCTGGCGATCCACAACTACGGCATCCAGGAATACATGCAGCACTCGGATGCGACCAACGAGGTCTTCGAACAATCCATGACCTTCGTCGACGGCTACCTGCACCCGGGCGAGGCGCCCGGCATCGGCGTGGAATTCAACGCCGAAGCCGCCGCCGCGTTCCCCTACCAGCAGGCCTATCTGCCCTACAACCGCCTCGTCGACGGCACCGTCCATGACTGGTAACCCGACCACGACGGGTAACTGGCACTGACGGGCGGCAGTGCCTTAAGCACCAAAAAGGTCCCGGGCGGCGAGTCGATGCTCAGCCGCCCGGGACCTGGCTCTATTGAGTCCGGCTCTCAGCGTCCGGTTTGCTGGTTGCTTAGTGAACCTGTTCCCGGGTCATGCCGAAGGGGACCTGGTCGGAGAGGGCCGCGGTGTAGTGGCCCGGCTTGTGCCGCGTGAGCAAAATGCCGTGCGTTCCGGTTGTCATGGCGAGCTGCTGCAGCCCGCGGACGGCGTCGTTGAGTCGGTCGTCGAGCACGCGCCGGTTGTCGACCTGGATCTCAATGGGCTCGGTAATGGTGGTCATCGCTCTGTCTTTCTTGGAGTACTTCTAGTCGGCCCCAATGGATTCAGGAACAGTAACGTCATATTTATTGGCCCGTCAAATCACCACGCCGCATGTGCGCGTGGCCCGTGCGGACGCCAAATGCCCGCAGATTGCGGCCCGGGCGGCTGACCTGCAGATCCACCCAGGCCCGGGTGGTCCCAGTGAGTCTAATCACCCGGCATCACTGCGGGCAGGCCGAAAGATGCTCGTGGACGCAAACAATGCCGCCGTCGGAGGCGCGGGAGAAGATGATGGTCTCCCGCTCATCGCTCGTATCGCGGCCACCGTCCCGGTCAACCCGGACCGTCGTGGCCACGCGGTGCGAAAACACCGCGGTAGCCCCGAGGAGCTGGATATCCTGCTCGCTGCTCCGGCATTCGAGCACACGCCAACCACCGGCGAGCCAGCTGTCCCAAAGGGTGCGGTAGGCGGAGCGGGACCCAAGGCGCCGGGCTTCCGGATGGAAGATGAAGGTCGCCTCCGGGCTGAAGGCCGCAAAGTAGGCCTCGGTGTCCGTGGCGGCGAAGGCGGCAACCAGGCGGTCGGCTGCCTCCTGGACCTCTTCGCGGCTGAGGTCGCGGGGCGCTGCCGGCTGCAGCGCCGCAGCCGGCAGCGGCCGGGCCACGGCCCGGACCGGGGCGCCGTCGGCCCCGGGGATATTAAGGGGAAAGAGGAAGAGCTCGACGTCGGATCCTGCGTCTGTGGCCCGCTGGACCTGCTCCAGCCCGGTGAGGTTTTCCACGATGATGCAGCCGTTTCCGGCCAGGATGGCGTGGGCGGGGAAGCTGCCGCCGGCCGGGTCGCCGTGCTGGTTGCCCTGCTGGTCGCCGTGCGTGGCGCCGGGGGAGGTTGGATCCACACTGAGGGCATCCAGACCTACGGCGCGGTAGCCGCGGTCCACGATCAGTTGTGCCGCCGCAGCCTCCAGCCATGGGTGCCTGAGGTACTCCTCCGTTCCCCACGCCGCTGCGCAGCCGGTGTGCAGCAGGAGGATCTTCTCTGGACTGTCCCGATACCCGGGTTTCCCAGGCTCCCCGGCCGAGCCCGCCGGGGCGATCCCCGCCAAATGCGCGGCGGTGATGGCGCCGCCGCGGGCCACGTCCCGGACGTCCACGATTTCGGCGACGCCGCCGAAAAGGGACAGCGGCAATTCGTCCAAAGCTGCCCAGCCGTCGCCCACATGCAGGGGTGCGTCGGCGTGGGTACCCGAATGGGAGCCCAGCCCGAGCGAGAGCACGTTGGCGCCGTCGGCCTCCACGGTCAGCGCCGATGCGATCCGGACCTCCGGGTCGCCGGGATAGACAGGCATTCCGGTGCGCAGCGGAACGCTGAGATCGAACCACGTCACCGCTGGCCCACCAGTTCCGTGTCGAAGTCGCCGTGCAAGCCCGACGCAGCTGCCTCCGGTGTTCCGGCAGCGACGGTGTTTCCAGCCGCATCGATGACCGGCGGCACCGGGGTGTCCTTCGAGGGGATCCAGCGCGGCCCGGCCGCCGGGAACACTCCGCGCGGCTCCGGGAAGATCCACAGCAGCCCGAGGTAGAGGACGGCCGCAAGCCCCAGCGATGCCGGCAGACTGATGTCCACACCGCCGGCCAGGTTGCCCAGGGGCCCCTGGAACTGGCCGGGCATGTTCACCATGCTCAACCCGGCGGCGGCGCTGACCAGCCAGGCCGTCATGCCGCGCAGGTTCCAGCCGTGGTTGAACCAGTACCGTCCGCCGGTCTGGCGCCGGTTGAACACCTGGAGGGCATCGGCGTCGTACCAGCCGCGGCGGGTGATGAAACCGATGATCATCACCACCATCCAGGGCGCGGTGCAGGTCACGATCAGGGTGGCGAACGTGGAAATGCTCTGGACGAGGTTGAAGGCGAAGCGGCCGGCGAAGATGAAGGCGATCGCCAGGACCCCGATGAACAGGGTGGCCTGGACCCGGTTGAACCTCGGGAAGACGCTGCTGAAGTCAAGGCCGGTCCCGTACAGCGAGGACGCCCCGGTGGACATGCCGCCGATCAGGGCGATGGCGCAGAGCGGGATGAAGTACCAGGCCGGGGAGACCGCCAGCAGGCCGCCGACGTAGTTCGGCGCCGCCGGGTCCATGAATTCCGGCGCCTTGGTGGCGATGATGGACGCCGTGGCCAGGCCAAAGACGAACGGAATAAGGGTGGCCAGCTGGGCCAGCAGCGCCGCGCCCATGACTTTGCGCTTCGGGGTGGCGGTGGGGATGTAGCGCGCCCAGTCGCCCAGGAACGCGCCGAAGGAGATGGGGTTGGACATGACGATCAGGGCCGCGCCGATGAACGCCGGGATGAACCCTGCGACGCCGACGCCGTCGAATCCGGTGCCGAAGGCACCCTCGAAGTTCAGGTTGAGGTCGCCCGCGAAGGCGATGAACCCGACAACGAACAGCAGGGTGGCCGCGGTGACGGCAATCTTGTTCACCAGCAGCATGAACTTGAACCCGTAGACGCAGACCACCAGAACGAGTCCACCGAAGAGGCCGTAGGCGACGGCGAACGAGCCCATGTCCTGCGGCAGGCCCACGAGCCGGTTCAGCCCGCCGACCAGGGCATCGCCGGAGCTCCAGACCGAGATGGAGAAAAATGCCAGCGCGGTCAGCAGTGACAGGAATGATCCGACCACCCGGCCGTGCACGCCCAGGTGGGCGGAGGAGGACACCGCGTTGTTGGTTCCGTTCGTGGGGCCGAAGACGGCCATGGGCGCCAGCAGGAGGGCGCCGACAACCAGGCCCGTCACCGTCGCGGCGAGCCCCTGCCAGAACGACAGGCCGAACAGGATCGGAAATGCGCCCAGGAAGGCGGTGGCAAAGGTGTTGGCTCCGCCGAACGAAACCCTGAACAAGTCAAAGGCGCTGGCATTGCGGTCCTTTTCGGGGATCCGCTCAATGCCGTAGGTCTCCACGTCGGTGACCTTGCCGCGGTTCCGCCCTGCGCCGGCGCCGTCAGGCTTTTCCTCGACCATGTTGTTCTCCATCCAGCTCATCATTGATTCCTAAGAGTTGCTTTATAAGCATCACAAGTTGTGTTGGAGGCTACACTGTGAAGCGGCTCACAGCAAGGCGCTGCCCTGTCCGGCCGGCGGGTTACGCAACCGGCCTCCGGCCTTGGACCCTCCCGCGGGAAGCCCGGGCGGCCCATGTGCCCGCCGCCCGGTAAATAACAGGGATAATCTTCAACGGGGACCATCCACAACACGGCGCAAAGGCGGCACAGCGACATGGCACAGGCTCAAGCAGGCAAACCCCAGGGACGGTGGCGGACCTTCCACGAAAAGTTCGTCGTGGAGGAGCGCTTCATGAGCGTGACGGCGCGCCGGAATCTCTACCGGACCGCCGTCGTGCTGATGATCGCGGGCGCCGTGCTGTTCGTGGTAATCCTCGCCGGAGTCCTGCAGCACGCCGGCATCTCGGCGGCGGATGAGCCCGTGCGGACCTGGCTCCTGACCCTGCGCGCGGAACCCACCACCATCATCATGATCATCCTGGCGATCATCTTCGGCCCCATCGGCCTGCCAATCATCGTCCTGATCGTGACGGTGGCCTGGGGCCTGATCGCCAAGCATGCCTGGCGGCCGATGCTCCTGGCCGGTGCCATGCTGACCGGCGTCATTCTGGCGCAGATCATCGGCCACATCGTCGAACGCCACCGGCCTCCGATCGACCTCATGCTCTTCGGCGCAGACTCCACGTTCTCGTTTCCGTCCGGCCACGTCCTGGGTGCGTGCGACTTCCTGCTGGTGACCACGTACCTGGTCTTTTCGCGCCGGAAGAACCCCATGTCCGCTGTTATCGCCTTCATCGTGGCGGGGATCGGCATCTTCTTCGCCGCCGTCAGCCGTCTGTACCTCGGCTACCACTGGATGACCGATGCCCTGGGCGCCTTCTCGATCTCGCTCGTGATCCTGGGCGGCGTCATTGCGCTGGACACCTGGCGGACGGCGCGGATTCCGGGCGAACAGGTCACCGGGACGCTCTCCACCGCCGACACCAGCCAGGACTGAGCCCCGTCAGCGGCTGCGCGCCAGCTTGAGTTCGGCCCGCAGCCGGGCGTTGGCGGCCTCGAGTTCCATCACCTTGGCCACGCCGGCCAGGTTAAGCCCTTCTGCCAGGAGCTGGCCGATCCGCCGCAGCACCACAAGGTCTGCGTCGCTGTACTGCCGGGTGCCACCCGCGGTGCGGTCCGGTGCGAGGAGCCCCCGGCGCTCGTAGAGCCGGATATTCTGCTGCCCAGTGCCCACCAGCTGCGCCACGACCGAGATGGCGTACAGGCCTGAATTCGCGCCGCGGTCCGCCATGGTCTTCCTCCCGTTCCGGAAATTCCCTTGCATCAGTGTTTCACCGGTGCTATAAAAAATCTATACCCACCACCACAGAAAACTTGAGGTGGGTTGTAGAAGGAATGCAGATCAAGTCTCGCTGAAGGAGTGGGAAATGATGTTGATTCGGACGGACCCGTTCCGTGACTTCGACCGGCTTGCCCAGCAGGTGTTCGGGACGGTGGCACGCCCCGCGCCCATGCCCATGGACGCATGGCAGGAAGACGGCGTATTCGTCGTCGCCTTCGATCTTCCGGGGGTCAATGTCGACTCGATCGGGCCCGACATTGAGCGCAATGTCCTGACGGTCCGGGCGGAACGGCGCGATCCGGTGCAGCCCGACGTGGAACTGATGGTCTCGGAGCGTCCCCGTGGAGTGTTCAGCCGCCAGCTGATCCTCGGCGACACCCTGGATACGGAGAACGTCAAGGCGAACTACGCCGACGGCGTCCTGACGCTCCGCATCCCGGTGGCGGAGGCGGCCAAGCCGCGGAAGATTGAAGTCACCCGTTCGCAGGACAAGATGCAGGAGATCGGGAAGTAGCCCCCGGGCCGGCGCGGCGCCCGCAGCGTCGCTCCGGCTCCGGCTCCATGCAACGGAGGCCGATCATGCCCGGCAGGAACCCTGATCCCCGAGGCTACTACGCGCTATTGCACGTCTCGCCGGAGGCGGGCCGGCAGGAGATTGGCCGCGCCTTCCGGGCGCTGATGCGCCGGCACCATCCCGACGTCGGCCAGTCTGACCTCGACCCTCCCGATGTCGGCGCCATTCTGCACGCTTTCGCCGTGCTGCGGGACGCCAGGAGCCGGGCGGAGTACGACGCCGGCGGCTGGCGTTCCGCCGTCGAGGCCGTCGAGGACGACACCTTCCAGCACCGGAACGACCATGCCGGCCAAGGCAGCCGCGACATCCCGGTGCGCATCATCCGGCGTCGGGATCCCCTTGTGCGCGTGCTCCCCGTCCGCTGGGAACCCGGGCCGTGACGGGGAAACTCTCCTGGCCAGGCCGCTGACCCGGGCAGGAACCCACCCAGCAGTTACATCCAGCAGCCCCATCCACTGAGGAGGAGACCAGCCATGAGCGCATGGCGCCGCTACGATTCGCACCTTATGCCGGTGTTCCACGAGCGCTTCGAAGCGCGCTGGGGCGAGGGAACGGCGCCGTTCCTGGACCCGGAGGCGCATGAGGCCCCGTTGCCCCGTGCGCAATGGATCAACATCGACACGGGTGCGGCGCTGGCGGTGGTCCCGGTCTGGACAGATGAAGACAGCCAGCACCGGTCCTTCGGCGTGTTCTACCTGCCGCCCGCGGGTGATATCTGGGTGCTGAGGCCCGGCTTCACGGAGTATCTGGAACCCTCGCTGGATGAGGCTGAGCAGCTCGTGACGCTGCGGAACGATGCCTTCCGCAAGGCCGTGGAGCACGCCAAAGTCTTCCTGTTCGGGCCGGAGACGTCGCTGTTCTGAACGGCAGGGACCAGCAGATGCCAGGATCAGTTGCTGGCGGCGGCATAGGCGTTCAGGCTCAGCGAGAACACGATCCAGGAGAGGTACGGCAGCATGAGCAGGCCCGCTGCCCGGCTGATCAGGCCGAACCGGACCACCGTGACGGCGGCGGCCACCGCATGGACGGCGATGAGCAGCAGGGCCAGCCAGAGCGCGGCCCCGCCGGCCATGGGGTACATGCCGAAGAACAGGGGCGCCCAGGCGAGGTTGACGAGCAGCAGGATGGCGTAGACGGTCATGGCCCCCCGGCCGCGCCCGGAGCGAAGTCCTGTTTCCCGGCGCCAGACGAGCCACGCCGCCACTGCCATTGTCGTGTAGAGCACCGTCCAGACCGCTCCGAAGGCCCAGCCCGGCGGAGTCCACGGAGCCTTCTCTGCCGCCGCGTACCAGCCGCCGGCGTTGCCGATAATGACCAGCGACGCCACGAAGGACACCCCATGGGAGACCGCCAGGAAGCAAAGGAGGGCTGCCGTCTGCCGGCCGGGGCTGGGCGGCGCCGATGGCGGCCGGCGGTTGACGCCTTGTTCAATTTTCACGTGCACCGATCAACAGTGGCCGTTGGCATCGCGTCCGTCAAACGGCCAGGGTCGTGGCGCTCACCCCCGGGGGAGCCTAAAATCAGTCAACCAACCACCGAAACTACATAGAGGTCCCCGTCGATGAACGCTTCCGCCAAGGATCTGGCTTCCCTTCTTCCGCCCGGCTTCACCCTGGGTGTGGCGACCTCCGCCTTCCAGATCGAGGGTGCACTCGATGAAGACGGCCGCGGCCCTTCCGGATGGGATGTCTTCGCCGCGAAGCCGGGTTCGATCGTGGAGGACCAGAGTCCGGCCGTTTCCTGCGACCACTACCACCGGATGCCCGAGGACGTGGCTCTGATGAAGGAGCTGGGGATCGACTCGTACCGGTTTTCGCTGTCCTGGTCCAGGATCCAGCCCGGCGGGAGCGGGCCCGCGAACCCTGCCGGGCTGGACTTCTACGACCGGCTGATCGACCTGTTGCTCGCCAACGGCATTTCCCCCATGGCCACGCTCTACCACTGGGACACCCCATTGCCCCTGGATGAGGCCGGCGGCTGGATGAACCGTGACACGGCCTACCGGCTGGGGGACTTCGCCGCCATCGCCGCGGCTGCCTTCGGGGACCGCGTGAGGCGCTGGGTGACTGTCAACGAGCCCGCCACAGTCACCACCAACGGCTACGCCTTGGGCATGCACGCGCCCGGGGAGGCCCTCATGCTCAAGGCCCTCCCCAGCGTGCACCACCAACTGCTGGGCCACGGTCTGGCGCTCCAGGCGCTGCGTGCCGCCAAGGTGCCGGGCGACATCGGCATCACCAACGTTTACTCACCGATGGTCCCGGCCACCGCGAACCCGCTGGACAAGGTCAGTGCCGGACTCATGGATGTGGCGCAGAACCGGCTCTACGCCGATCCGGTGCTGCTCGGCAAATACCCGGATGTCATCCGGGCCGCCACCTTCTTTTCGTCGTCCTTCAGCCCGTCCAGCGAAGACATGGAGCTGATTTCCCAGCCCCTGGATTTCTACGGCCTGAACTACTACATGCCCACCCTTGTCGGGGCGGGACCGGGTGAGGGGGCCGTGCCGCCCGGCATGGCCGAGGCCATGGGGGACGACCTCAGTGGGACACCCGGTGCGCCCTTCCACATCGCGCAGTTCCCGGACACCGAGACCACGGCCTACGGCTGGCCGGTCAAGCCCCAATACATGTCCGTCGCCCTGGCCGAGATGGCCGACCGCTACCCGGATCTGCCCCCGGTCTTCATCACCGAGGGCGGGGCCAGTTTCGAGGACGTCGTGGTCCAGCCTGTCGGGGCGAACCAACGGATAATCCCGGACGAACGGCGCCTGCGTTACCTTGCAGACCACATCGGCACGGCCCTGGAAGCGACACGTCCCGGCGGCGCCGCCGAGGCCGTCGACCTTCGCGGCTACTATGTGTGGTCCTTCATGGACAACTTCGAGTGGTCCGCCGGCTACAAGCAGCCGTTCGGTCTGGTGCACGTCGATTTCGATACCCAGGTCCGCACGCCGAAGGCCTCCTACTACTGGCTCCAGGAGGTCATTGCGGCCCGAAGCTCGGCGTCCGCCGGAGAGCCCGGCAGCGCCGCGCAGCCCGGCGGCGCCGGCGGGCAGGACGAAACCGCCGACGTCGGAGAGCCGCACCCGGCGAGCTGACGCCCCTCAAGCCGGGTCAACCTAGAGCAGATCCAGGTCCTGCAGGCCCTTGGCGAGCCCCGCGCCGTCGGGCGAATAGAACCACGGGACGGAGGACTCCGAGTGGTCTCCGGTGTCGGAGTGGCCGCCGGCGAAGACGGCCTCGCTGGCCGAGAGCTGCCGGATGCCGATCGCGGCCACCTGGTCCGGGTGCTTCTGCGCGAAGCCGGAGTAAATCTCTTCATCGTGCTGGCCGTTGTCGCCGAACAGCAGCCAGCGCATGTTCGGGAACTCCTGGGCCAGCAGCTCAAGGTTCCGCCGTTTGTGTTCCTGGCCGCTGCGGAACCAGCGGTCGTGCGTCAGTCCCCAGTCCGTGAGCAGCAGCGCGCCGGAGGGATAGAGGTTCCGGGCGATGAAACGGGCCAGGGTGGGAGCTGCGTTCCACGGCCCGGTGGACAGGTAGATCACCGGCGCCTCCGGGTGCTCCACCTTGAGCCGATCCAGCAGGACGGCCATGCCGGGTGTCGCCATCCGGGCCCGTTCGTTCAGGACGAAGGTGTTCCACAGCGCCAGGAAGGGCCGGGGGAGGGCGGTGACCATGATGGTGTCGTCAATGTCCGAGACGATGCCGAGCCTGGTGTCCGGCGAGATCACGAAAATCCTGGCCTCGACCGGTTCCGTTCCCTCGGCGCGCAGCACGGCCGTATGCCAGCCCGGGGTCAACGCCACGTGAACCAGGGTGTCCACCAGGCCGCCGCGGTCCGCATGCACGCGGGTGGTGACGCCGCCGATCTGGATCTCCACCTCGGTGAACTGGACCGGGACGCTCGTGAACGCCCGCCAGCCGCGGAAGTTCTGGTTGCCGTTCAGGGCCAGCCGCTCCGCCTTGCCGCCGGGCACCGGCCGGCTGGTGAGGACCACGCGGCCCAGTACCCTAACCCACTCGGTCGAGCCGTAGCCCTGATAGGCGACTGTCTGCGGGCTGAACTTCCAGCGCCGGGCCGTCTTGAGCCGGAACCCGTTGACGGTGTCCGACACCCAGTGGGCGAGCCGGAAGGCCCTGTTGCCGGACACGGGCAGCTGCTGCGCTGGTTGCGAGGCCAATTCCATGCCTCCACTCTCCCACAATGCCGGGCTCCGGCTGTGCCGGCGGGGTCCCCGGACGCGGGCCCCCGCCACGCCGGATTACCAGCGTGGCGGCTAACCCAGCAGCCCGCGCAGTGTGGCGGCGTTGCGGACGGCGTTGCCGCCGCCGTCGTTGTTGAAGTACGCGTAGACGTCTTTCCCGCCGGCCTGCCACTCGCGGATCCGGTCCGCCCACCAGCGCAGGTCGTCATCGGAATAGGATCCGCCGTACAGGACGTCGTGGTCGGGGCCGTGCAGCCGGATATAGACGAACGCCGCGGTGGCGTGCAGGACGCACGGGAGCCCGGCGCCGCTCATGATGCAGTAGGCCGCGCCGTGACGTTCCAGCAGGGCGTACACGGCGTCGTCGTCCCAGCTGGGGTGGCGGAACTCCACACAGACACGGATCCAGCCGGGCAGAGCCGCCAGGAAGTAGTCCAGCCGAGCGTCGTCGCGCGCTAAGCCCGGGGGCAGCTGGACGAGCAGCACGGCCCGCTTGTCGCCGAGTTCGTGCCAGCACCGGGTGATCCGGTCCGCCCAGACCTCGGGGGCGTAAAGCTTCTTGGCGTGCGTCAGGCCGCGGGGCGCCTTGACGGACAGGGCGAAACCGTCGGGCAGGCGGCGGCGCCAGCTGGCGAATGAGCCCTCTTTCGGCCAGCGGTAGAAGCTGGCATTCAATTCCACGGTGTCGAAGCGGGCCGCGTAATATGCCAGCCTGTCCCGGGCCGGCAGGCCCGGCGGATAGAGGACCCCGTCCCAGTGGTCATAGCTCCAGCCGGATGTGCCGATCCGCACAGCGGCCACGTGCCCTGCCATGCCCCTTCCCCTTCCGCCCTCCACCGTGCTCCCTCTACCGTGCCGGGGGCGACGGCGGTGTGGCACTGTAAGTGTCATGGTACGCATCGAGGATTACGCAATGGTCGGCGATCTGCACACCGCTGCCCTGATCAGCACCGAAGGCTCCATCGACTGGCTGTGCCTGCCGCGCTTCGACTCGCCGGCCTGCTTCAGCGCCCTCCTCGATTCCCCCGCGGCCGGCCGGTGGCTCCTGGCGCCGGCGGGCGGCGGGGAATGCACGCGCCGCCGATACCGCAAGGGCACGCTGATCCTGGAAACCGAGTGGGATTTGCCCGAGGGTAAGGTCAGGATCATTGACTTCATGCCGCCCCGCGACGAGGTGGCGGATATCGTGCGGATCGTGGTCGGTGTCCGCGGCACGGTGCGGATGCGCGGCGAACTGGCGCTCCGGTTCGACTACGGCCATATTGTGCCGTGGGTCCGCCACGACGAGCTCGGGATCCACGCCGTCGCCGGGCCTGATGCCGCCTACCTGGTGACCGAGGCGCCCCTGCGCGGTGAGCGGATGCATACCGTCAGCGACTTCACGGTCAAGGCCGGGGAGCGTGTGCCCTTCGTGCTGACCTGGAGCCCCAGCCACCTCGGCCGGCCGCGGTCGGTGAACCCGGAAACGGTCCTGGCGTCGACCGAGGAGTTCTGGCTTCGATGGTCGGCGAAGTGCACGGTCACCGGGCGCTACCGCGACGCCGTCCAGCGCTCGCTGATCACGCTCAAGGCCCTGACGTTTGCCCCGACCGGCGGGATCGTGGCCGCCGTCACGACGTCCCTGCCGGAGGAGATCGGCGGTACCCGGAACTGGGACTACCGCTTCTGCTGGCTCCGGGACGCCACGCTCACGCTGCAGGCGCTGCTGGCCGCGGGCTACACGGAGGAGGCCGGCGCGTGGCGCGACTGGCTGCTCCGCGCCATCGCCGGGGACCCGGCGGATCTGCAGATCATGTACGGGCTCCACGGCGAACGCCGGATGCCGGAGCTCGAACTGCCGTGGCTGAAGGGCTACGAAAACTCCGCTCCGGTGCGGACCGGTAACGGTGCGGCCGGCCAGCTGCAGCTCGACGTCTGGGGCGAGGTCCTCGATTGCCTGTCCCTGACCCGGAACTCCCTGCTCAAGCACACCGACGACGCCTGGGACGTCCAGGTGGCCCTCATGGAACATCTGGAGACGGCCTGGCGCCAGCCGGACAACGGGCTGTGGGAAATGCGCGGCCCGCAACGCCATTTCACGCACTCCAAGGTGATGGCCTGGGTGGCGGCGGACCGCATGGTCAAGGGCGTCCGGGACTTCGGCCTGACCGGCCCGGCGGACCGTTGGGAGGAGCTGCGTGACGCCATCCACGCCGAGGTCATGGCCAACGGGTTCGACGCCGACCGCAACACATTCGTGCAGTCCTACGGGCGGCCGGAGCTGGATGCGAGCCTCCTGCTGCTGCCCCGGGTGGGGTTCCTCCCGCCGGATGATCCGCGCATCATCGGAACCATCGATGCGGTCCAGCGCGAGTTGACGCACGACGGCTTCCTGCGACGCTACCTGCCGGCACAGAGCGATGACGGGCTGCCCGGCGAGGAGGGGGTGTTCCTGGCATGCTCCTTCTGGCTGGTCGAGGCCCTGATTGGGGCTGGCCGGCGCCATGAGGCCCGGGAGCTGTTCGAGCGCCTGCTGGCGCTGCGCAACGACGTCGGGCTCCTCAGCGAGGAGTGGGGCGCCGAGACCGGCCGGCAGCTGGGCAACACGCCGCAGGCCTTTAGTCACTTCGCCCTCGTCATGAGCGCGCTGGAACTGCATGAAGACGGCGTCCGCCGCAGCGACACCCCGCTTCCGTGATCCGCGCCCGCGGCGACCGCAGTGGCCCCCGCGGCCCCGCCGCGGCGACCGCCGGCGGACGAAGGGCGGGACCTTCAGCACTTTCCCCGCACCGTAAAATAAGTACACTTACTAATATCCCGGCGGGGGATACGAGGGAACTAGGAGTGTTGCAAATGGCGGGATATTTTGAGCTCGTGGACGCGCCCGAGGGCGGCTACCGCATTCGGATGATGGACGGGGCAGGGCAACTGATGGCAGTCTCAGTGACGTTTCCCACCAAGAAAGCCGCCGTTGCCGGCGTCGCCCAGGCAAGGGAAATCGCCGGAACCGGCCTGATCAGGGACCGCAGCGCCGATGGCCGGGCCGCCGTGCCCGGATCGTCCGCCCGGGTGATCAGGGGGCGGCGCGGCGGTGCCGGGCGCTCAAACTCCACCTTGGGGGGCTCGCTGGCGGGCAAGAGGGCGCAGGCCCGTACCTGACCTGATCATCGAGTAGGCCGTTTCCCCAGCCGGTTCGCCGCGCCGAACGGTTACAGTATGGCCATGAAGCCGCGGGGGAATCGGAACACCGGCCGTGCCCGGAAGAATCTGCTGGGCCGTGTGGCGGTGCCGCTCACTGCCGCGGCCATGCTGCTCGCCGGGCTGGCCCTTCTTGCCCAGCCGGTGACGCAGGAGGACTTTGGCTGGGTAGCGTATGCTCCGGTGGCCACGGGGCCCGTTGTGCTGCAGGGGCTCATGGTCATGGGCCCGTGGATCTGGGCAGGGGTCGCGCTGATCAGCATCGGGTTGCTCCTGCTGGCGTTCTGGTCCGGCTACCGCACGGGCCGGCAGGCCCGGGACCGCGGCGACGACTCCCGCTAGGCGGCTGCCGCTCGGCCGTCCGCCCCGCGGCCGGGCTGAAGCGCCGCCAGCCGCCAGCCGACGCCCCCGAGGAGACAGCTCGCGGCGTTCCGGACGCGAAACACTGCCGTGATGTGCCGTCTCGGCGGTACGCTGGCCGGGCAGCGCCTAACCGTCGAGGAGGACCTCATGAGCCAGCACCACACCCCCGGAAGGGTCGCCGTTGTCACCGGAGCCGGTTCCGGCATCGGCCGCGCAGTGGCCAGGCTCATGCTGGCCGAGGGCTACCGGGTGGTCCTGGCGGGGCGGCGGGAAGAACCGCTCCGAGAGACCGCGGCCGGCCACCGCCAGGCGCTCGCGGTCCCGTGCGATGTCACCGTCCCCGCCGACGTCGAACGGCTTTTCGCCGCCGCGCTGGGGCAGTGGGAGCGCGTGGACGTGCTCTTCAACAACGCCGGCGTGTTCGGCCCCGCCGCCGCGGTGGACGAGATCACCGTGGAGGACTGGGACGCGACCGTCGCCGTGAACCTCACGGGGTCCCTCCTTTGCGCCGGTGCCGCCGTCCGGGCCATGAAGGCCCAGTCGCCCCAGGGCGGACGGATCATCAACAACGGTTCGGTCGCGGCGCATTCGCCCCGGCCGCGGACGGTGGCCTACACGGTGACCAAGCACGCCATCACCGGGCTGACTAAAAGCATTGACCTGGACGGCCGGGGCTTCGGCATCAGCTGCGGACAAATCGATATCGGCAACGCGGCGACGGAACTCATGGAGGAGATCGGCGTCGGTTCCGGGACCGCCCAGGCAGACGGCAGCCTGCGGGCCGAGCCGACCTTTGCGGTGCAGGACGCCGCCCGGGCCGTGCTGCTGATGGCCGGGATGCCGGCGTCGGCCAACGTGGGATCCCTCGTGGTGACAGCTGCGGGCATGCCGTTCATCGGGCGCGGCTGAGGCGCGGCTGGGGGCACGACTGCGGGCGCGGGCCCCGGCTGGTGGGTCCTGAGGGACGCCGCCGGGTGACCTAGAGGGGCAGGAGGGCGGACAGGTCCGCGCGCAGTCCCGAGGCGGCAACACGGCCCGCGGCGACGGCGTCGGCCCAGCTCAATCGTCCGCTGACCATCGCCAGCCAGGTGTCGGCGTCGCACTCGATGACGTTTGGCGGGGTGCCGCGCGTGTGCCGCGGGCCCTCCACGCACTGGGTGACGCCGAACGGCGGGACGCGCACCTCCACGGAGTTCCCGGGCGCCCGCGCGGTGACTTCCTCCAGGCAGTAGCGCACCGCCGTCGCGATCGTGGTGCGCGGGACGGCGCCGGGTCCTCCAGAGCCCGGGACCCCGGCGGCCGGCACGTTCGGGCCCGGTGCGGTCGCGGTGGCTTCCTGCCACGCGGCGAGTGCCGCGCGGCCCTCGTCCATGGCGATTCGACGGCGCGATACAGCCACTTTCCCGAGTCTCCTAGTCCAGCAGTGCCGCGACGGCCCGCCCGAGCCGGATCTTGCCTACCGGGCGTCCCCCGCCCAGTACCGGGTCCACCACCTTGTCCAGGACGCTGGACACTTCAGGGATTTCGACGGCGCCGGAGGCCGCGAGGAGCGTCAGCCCGACCAGTGTGGTGGCCCGGATGTTGCCGTCGAGCATCTTGATGGCAACCGAGACGCCCTGGCGGGTGGCCATGACCAGGACGCCCTCGGCGCCGATCTTGGCCAGGATGCCGAGTTCGTCCATGACGATCGTGTTGGCCTGCCCTCGCCCCTGGACGGCCCACGGGTAGTCCAGCATGGACGTGGCAATGGTGGCTGCCCGCGCGTTCGAGTTCTTGTCGCCCGGGGCCTTGGCCAGCTTCGAGTAGGCCCGGGCCAGGCCGATCAGGGAGACGGCGGCAACCGGCGCGCCGCAGCCGTCGATGCCCAGGTGGGTGATGCGTTCGCCGCAGTACTCCTCGATCACGGAGCGGATGCGCTGCTGCAGCGGGTGGTTGGGTTCGAGGTAGCTGTTCTTGTCCCAGCCGTTCTCCGTGCACGCCCAAAGGAACGCGGCGTGTTTGCCCGAACAGTTGAAGGCCAGCCGGGACTTGCCCCGCTCGGTCTGGACGAGCCAGTTCCGGGCGGTCTCATCCTGGGGCCAGTCGGCCGGGCACTGCAGCTGGTCTTCCTTGGCCCCGGCCGCCTTGAGCATGCCCTCGACCACGTCCATGTGATCCAGGGATCCGACGTGGCTGCCGCACGCGATGGCCACCTGGGCGCCCCGCAGGGGTACGCCGGACTGCATCGAGGCCAGGGCCTGCAACGGTTTGAGCGTGGACCGGGCAAGGATCGGGGCGTTCACATCGCCGAGCTCGATCACTGCCGTCCCGTCCGCGGCCAGCACCACGGCCGAGCCGATGTGGCGGGACTCCACGAAGCCGCTGCGTTCGATGACTGCCAGTTCGACGGCGGAGTCGACTGTGAATGTTGCATGCGGGTTCAAAGCCATGCTGCAAGTCTATGGTGCCCGGTGCTGATACCCCGGTTATTCCACGGTCACCATCACCGACTGCCAGCCGGAGGCGCCGTCCGGAACCGGATCCGCCCGCTTGTCCGTCTGGACCTCGCCCTTGCCGTCCGTGGCGCGTACCTTGATGTAGTGCGGGCCCGGCGTGGCATCCCAGTCCAGGGACCACTGCCGCCACGTGATGAGGGAGGCCTCGTCGGAGAGTACCGCCTCGGTCCAGGGCCCGCTGTCGATCTGCACCTCGACCTTGGTGATCCCGCGGGTCTGGGCCCACGCGGTGCCGCCGATGGCGATCTTTCCGGCGGGGACCTTGGCGAAGGACTTGGGCACCTCGACCCGCGCCATGGTCTTGATCGGGCCGCGTTCGGACCAGCCCCGCTGGGTCCAGTACGCCTTGCTGTCCGCGAACCGGGTCACCTCCAGGTCCACCACCCACTTGGTGGCGGAGACGAAGCCGTACAGGCCGGGAACCACCATCCGCACCGGGTAGCCGTGCTCGAGCGGGAGCGCCTCGCCGTTCATGCCGATCGCCAGCATCGCGTCGCGGTCGTCCTGGAGGACTTCCAGGGGCGTCGAGGCGCTGAAGCCGTCAGCCGAGGTGGAAAGCACCATGTCCGCGCCCTGTGTGGGGCGGGCCAGCTTCAGGGCGTCGCGGATGGGCATGCCCAGCCACTTGGCGTTGCCGGCCAGATTGCCGCCGACCGGGTTGGACACGCAGGTCAGGGACACATGGGATTCGATGAGCTGGGCGTCGAGCAGGTCCTGGAAGGTGAGCCGGACCTCTTGTTCCACGAGGCCGTGGATGCGCAGTTCCCAGTCCTGGACGTTGATCTCCGGCACGCTCAGCGCCGTGTCGATCCGGTAGAAGTCCTTGTTCGGGGTCAGCCACGGCGTGACGCCGGGCGCCTTGGACTGGACCCCGGCCGGGACCGCGGCGGCGGCCTTGGCGGGCGCGGGCAGCTGCAGCGACTCGCGGGCCGCGGCCACGTTGCTGCGGGCCGCGCTCAGCAGGCGTCCGCCGGTGGCGGCGACGGCCGAGGCGGCCGCGGTGATGCCGGCGGCGGCGAAGAACCCGCGCCGCGTGGTCGCCGGGCGCTCGGGTTCCTTCGCGGCGACGTCCGCTGCCCGGTCCGGCCATTCCTGCATCCGCCACAGCCGGGTGATCAGGAGCCGCAGCACCACCAGCCCGGCGACGGTGCCGATCAGGGAGGGAATGGCATCGATCGGCTTGACGCTGGCCCGCGTCACCACGCTGCCGACGATCACGGCGCCCATCAGCACCACCCCGGCCACACCCAGGGCCCATGTCCGGTACGCCACGATGCCGAGCACGCACGCCAGGAGCAGGATCGTGACCGCCATGCCGACGAATAATGCGGCCTTGTCGTTGGTGCCGAACGTTTCAACGGCGAAGTTCTTCATCCACAGCGGCGTGAAGTCGATGAACGTCGAGCCCAGCGCAATCAGGGGCGTCGCCCGTGTGGTGAAGAACGCCCCGATCAGTTCCGCGACGGACAGGACGACGGCGGCCGCAGCCACTCCGGCCACTGCGGCCAGGGCTGTGGCGCCGCGGGACCGCTTGCTGGGCTTCATGCTGGGTTTGTTCATACATGCCATTCGTAGCCGCGCGCCCCGCGGATTGTCCGGCGCCGGGCGTGGTTCCGGGCGTGTGCGCATGCCCTCCTGCCGGACCCTGGCGTGGACATGCCCCGCGGTCCCCGGGACATGTCCAGTCTTGGGACTCGGGCGTGGGCATGTTTTCCGGCACCACGGGACATGTCCAGCCCTGGGACCCGGGCATGGGCATGGTGGCATTATGCCCAGTGGCCGCGGCCGGGACTGGGCATGTCCCGAGGGCTGCCCGGCCCCGTGGGTGCCGCGCTGAAGACTCAGATGCGGTCCGGTGGCTTGTGCCTGGGTCTGTGCCAGGCGGCCGGGGGACATGTCCGGCCGTAACTTGGCGCGTGCAACATGCTCCCCGGACCCAGAGAGGACATGTCCAGCCTTGGTATTCCTGCAGGGGCATGCTCTCCGGCACCACGGGACATGTCCAGCCTCGGGAGCCAGGCATGGGCATGGTGGCATTATGCCCAGTGGCCGCGGCCGGGACTGGGCATGTCCCGCGGGTTGCCCCCGGTCCCCGGCGCTGCTGAGCTCAGGATTGCCTGGTGCCCGGGACTGCCGGACTCAGGATTGCCGCCCTGCGCCGGGAGCGCCGAGCCGCGGATTGCCCGGCGCCCGCGAGGCGCCGCCGCGAAAATTGAGCATGTCCGGCGGCCGACACAGCTTAGGAGCCTGCGGGGTGCACCACGTACCCTTGGAGACTGTGAAGGTACTTGTCATCGGCCCCGGCGGCCGCGAACACGCCATTGTCCGATCCTTGCTTGCAGACCCGAACGTTTCCGAGGTCCACGCGGCCCCGGGCAACGCCGGCATCAGCGCGCTGGTCCCCACATATGCGATCGACGCGAACGATCCCGACGCCGTCGCGGCGTTGGCCCTCAAGCTCACCGTTGACCTGGTGGTGGTCGGTCCGGAGGCGCCGCTCGCAGCCGGCGTGTCCGACGCCGTCCGCGCCGCCGGCGTCCCGGTCTTCGGCCCCAGCAAGGCCGCGGCCCAGCTGGAAGCGTCCAAGGCCTTCGCCAAGGAAGTCATGGCCGAGGCCGGCGTCCCCACCGCAATGGCCCGCGTTGCCTCCAACGCCGGGGAAGCCGCCGACGCCCTCGATACCTTCGGCGCCCCGTACGTCGTCAAGGACGACGGGCTCGCAGCCGGCAAGGGCGTCGTGGTCACCTCCAACCGGGACGAGGCCCTCGCGCATGCCCAGACCTGCTTCGACGCGGGCGGCACCGTGGTGATCGAGGAGTTCCTGGACGGACCCGAGGTCTCCGTGTTCGTCCTTTGCGACGGCACCAACACCGTGGCCCTGTCCCCGGCGCAGGACTTCAAGCGCATCTTCGACAACGACGAGGGCCCCAACACCGGCGGCATGGGCGCGTACACACCGCTGGAGTGGGCCCCCGAAGGCCTCGTACAGGAAGTGATCGACCGCGTCGCCCAGCCCACGGTCAACCAGATGGCGCACCGCGGCACCCCGTTTGTCGGCGTCCTCTTCGTCGGCCTCGCCCTGACCTCGCGCGGCACGCGGGTCATCGAATTCAACGTCCGGTTCGGCGATCCCGAAACCCAGGCCGTCCTCGCCCGGCTCAAGACGCCCCTCGGCGGGCTGCTCATGGCCGCGGCCAAGGGCGAGCTGGACAAGGTGCAGCCGCTGCGCTGGTCCAAGGACACGGCCGTCGCCGTCGTCGTGGCCGCCGAAAACTACCCCGACACCCCGCGGACGGGCGACCGCATCCGGGGCCTGAAGAAGGTCGACGCCCTGGACGGCGTCCACGTGATCCACGCCGGGACCAAGCTCGACGGCGAAGGCAAGGTCGTCTCCGCCGGCGGCCGCGTCCTGGCCGTGGTGGCGCTGGGCACGGACCTCGTGGAGGCCCGGGAGCGGGCGTACGACGGCGTCGAGCTCGTCCAGCTGGACGGCAGCCAGTTCCGCACCGACATCGGCGGCAAGGCCGCCCGCGGCCAGATCCGGGTAGCCGGGCCGGGAACCGCGGCCGCGTCGAAAGCGAAGGCATGAACGTGACCGAATCCGCAACGCCGACGCCCGGTACCCAGCCCGAGACCACGCCTGAGACCCCGCCTGAGACCACGCCTGAGACCCCGCCCAAGGGCGGGCTCGACACCGCCACGCAGGACCTGCCCGGCTGGCGGCACGTCTACTCCGGCAAGGTCCGCGACCTCTACGTCCCCGCGGATCCGGCCGTCGCGGAACGCTTCGGCCAGGATTGTGTCCTAGTGGTGGCCAGCGACCGGATCAGTGCGTTCGACCACGTACTGGCCAGCGAGATCCCGGACAAGGGCCGCATCCTGACCCAGCTGAGCCTGTGGTGGTTCGACCAGCTCGGCGTCGCGCACCACGTCCTCGCCTCCACGGCCGACGACGGTGTCCCCACCGCCGTCGAGGGCCGGGCAATGATCTGCAAGAAGCTGGACATGTTCCCGGTCGAATGCATCGCCCGCGGCTACCTCACCGGCACCGGGCTCGCGGAGTACCGCGCGTCGGGCACAGTGTGCAGCATCCCGCTGCCCGCCGGCCTGGTTGACGGGTCACGGCTGCAGGAGGCGATCTTCACGCCGTCGGCCAAGGCCGAGGTGGGCGAGCACGACGAGAACATCACTTATGACGCCGTCGTCGGCCTCGTGGGTGCGGACGTCGCGGCGGACCTGAGCAGGCTGACCCTGGAGATCTATACCAAGGCCGAGGAAATCGCGCGCGGCCGCGGCATCATCCTGGCGGACACCAAGGTGGAGTTCGGCCTCGACGCGGCGACCGGCGTCATCACGCTCGGCGACGAGGTGCTGACCCCGGATTCCTCACGGTTTTGGGATGCGGCCACGTACCGGCCCGGCCAGGCGCAGCCGTCCTATGACAAGCAGTATGTGCGCGACTGGCTGACCTCGCCGGAGTCGGGCTGGGACAAGGCCTCGGACACGCCCCCGCCCGTCCTTCCGGCCGACGTTGTGGCGCGCACCCGCAGCCGCTACGTGGAGGCCTACGAGAAGCTCACCGGCCGGACGTTTGCCTAGCCGGGCCGTTCGCCCAGCCCGGTCCGGCCGGGGCTAGGCTTCCGCGGAAGCGGCCTCGGCCCGGCGCTGGGCGAGCTTGATCTCGAGCACGGCGTCCAGCGCCTGCTGGACCCGGTCCGAGGCGCCCGCCGCGCTGAACTCCTTCTGGGCTTCCTCGAGGTACACCAGCGCCTCCGCGGCCTCCCCGGCAGCCTTGAGCGCCTTCCCCAGCAGCAGGGAGACCTCGCCGGCCGTGTGCCGGGCCAGAGCCTCCCGCTCGGCATGGATCTCGCGCAGCTTCTGGACGGCGGCCACGATGTCGCCCGTGAGGTAGAGCCAGCGGGCCCGGATGAAGGCGACCTCCAGTTGGTCGGTCTTGTTGCCGCCGACAATCGACAGGGCCAGTTCGGCGCGCTCGATCGATGAGAGCGTCTCGGGTTCGACTATTCCCGAGGAGAGGCGGACGGCGGCGGAGGCCTTGTTGAACCGGGCCCACAGGTCGATGTCGTTGGCCGGGGAGAGCAGCCGGCCGGCCCGCTCGTGGTACTTGATCCCCTCGGGATAGTCGTGGCGCATGAAGGCCACGTTGCCGATCACCCAGGCCACCTCGCCGGCGAGCTGGGACATCGAGTGGTCGTCCATCTGGTCGTTCATGGCCTGGCAGTACTCCCAGGCCTCATCGAGCCGGCCGCTCTCGGCCAGGGCACCAATCAGGGCGCGGAGGGCGCCGATGATCATGGTGGAGCCTTTGGGCAGCTGTGCGCAGAGCCGCACCGCTTCCTGCGCATGCTCGACGGCGGCGGTCAGCTGCCCCTGGCCCTGCGAGGCTGCGGCGAGCATCTGCTGGGCCCGGACGCCGAGCCCGGCAGACTCCGCGGCCATCGGGTGCTCCAGGAGATTCTGGACCACGTCCTTGCACTCCTGCCAGAGGCCCTGCTTGATCAGGCACTCGGCCTGCATATAGGTCATGTTCCACCACGCGCTGGTGTTCTTGGCCTCCAGGGCGATCTTGGCGGCGGCGGCGGCGTGGGTGGCGGCCACGGGGTAGTCCCGGAGGTCCCAGGCCTGCCGGGCATACAATCCCGCGAGCACGTATTCGGCGTCGCTGACGGACACCGGCTGGCTCCAGGCCTCAAGCGCCTTGGGGGCCAGTTCAAGCCGGCGGGCAAGCTCCTCGATGACATCGGCGGTCGGCTCGCGGCGTCCGGTTTCCAGCAGAGAAATGTAGCTGGGGGAGTACAGGTCACGGCCCAACTCCGCCTGCGTCAGGCCCCGTTCGAGCCGTTCCGCGCGGAGCTTCTCCCCAAATCCGTTCCCCACGGATACCTCCTAATTCCGGACATTCTTTGTACTAAATGCTTGACAGTCTCTGTAGAAACCATTTTACAATGTGTGTCAACAAGGGTAGTGCTGACTTGGTTAAGGAACCCCAACCCATATTGAGGAAACTTATGTTGAAGAAGATTGCAGCCGGCGCCGTTTTGGCGGGCGCACTGGCATTCTCCGCCGCGGCCCCGGCCGTGCTGTCCGCTGCTTCACTTACCGATGTCTCAGACGTTGCCGCCGTCGGCAACTGGCCCGATCCCATGCGCACCGCCCAGGCGGTGGGCAACTGGCCCGACCCCATGACCCACTCGCTGAACGTCGGCAACTGGCCCGACCCGATGTAACCAGCCCGATGTAACAAGCCCGACACGGCAGGCCCGGCGCAGCAACGGCCGGCTGCCTGCGGCACGGATATCCGGCGCAGCCCCGGGAGATTTCCTCCCGGGGCTGCGTTGTGTCCGGGGGGCAGGGGCCGGGCCCTGGGCCGGGACGATCGCCGGTGCCGGTGTCATGAAATCGTGCCGGACCTACCACCGGACATACAAAAGAGGACCCTCCGTGTGGAGGGCCCTCTTTGTGTTTGGTCGGGATGACAGGATTTGAACCTGCGACCTCGTCGTCCCGAACGACGCGCGCTACCAAGCTGCGCCACATCCCGATCCGTTGCTTCAAAAGCAACTTCACAAGAGTATCCGATCATGGCCCCGGATGTGAAATCGGGCGCCGGCCGGGACGTGTCCCGCCGTCGTCCCGGCCCGGACGCCGACCGGTCCCGGCAGGCGCTGTTCAGACCAGCGAGTCTTTCCAGGCGCCGTGGAGCCGGGCGAAGGCGCCGCCGTCGCCGATCAGCTGCTCCGGGGTGCCGTCCTCCACGACCCGTCCGTCGTGCACCACCAGCACCCGGTCCGCCGTCTCCACGGTGGAGAGCCGGTGGGCAATGATCAGCGCTGTCCGCCCGGGACCGGGGGCCGAGTCCGGGCCGGGGGCCGAGTCTGCAACGGGCTGTCCGCCGCCCGCCTGTCCACCGGACGGCCGCTGGCCGGCCTCCCGGGTGCCGGCCTCCCGCGTCCCGCGCAGGAGTCCCGCGAGGCCCTGCTGGACCATGCGCTCCGACGGGATGTCCAGCGAGGACGTAGCCTCGTCCAGGATCAGCACGGCCGGGCGGGCCAGGAACGCGCGGGCGAAGCTGATCAGCTGGCGCTGCCCGGCGGAGACGCGGCCGCCGCGCTTGTTGACGTCGGTGTCGTAGCCGTCCGGCAGTTCCATGATGAAGGCGTGCGCCCCCACCGCCCGGGCCGCGTCCTCGATCTCCGCACGCGAGGCTTCGGGCCGGCCCAGGGCGATGTTGTCCGCCACGGAGCCGCTGAACAGGAAGGCCTCCTGGGTGACCATGACGACGTTCCGGCGCAGGTCCTCGGTGCTGAGCTGGCGCAGGTCCACGCCGTCGAGGGTCAGGGACCCGGCGGAGACGTCGTAGAAGCGGGCAATCAGCTTCGCGAGCGTTGATTTGCCGGCGCCGGTCTGCCCGACGAGCGCGACCGTCTGCCCGGCGGGGATGTGCAGGTCCAGCCTCGGGATGACCACCGGGCCGTCGCCGTAGCGGAATTCGACGCCGTTGAAATCGATGCTGCCCTGCGCCTGGTGCAGGGCCGCGGGTGTTTTCGGCGGTCTGACAGTGGGGACCTCCTCGAGCAGGCCCGAGACCTTTTCCAGGGCCGCCTGGGCGCTTTGGAAGGAGTTGTAGAACATGGCCATCTGGTCCACCGGCTGGAAGAAGCGCTTGGCGGACAGGATCAGGGCCAGGAGCACGCCGACCTCCAGGTCGCCGCTGAGGACCCGGAAGCCTCCGGTGAGCAGCACGAGGGCCACGCACACGTTCCCGATCAGCACCAGCCCCGGCTGGAAGATGCCGTTGAGGTTGATGGAACGGACGGTCGCGCGGCGGTAGTCCTCCGACAGTTCGGAGTAGCCCGCGGCATTCTCGCGTTCCTTCCGGAAGGCCTTCACGGCGCGGATCCCGGTCATGGTCTCCACGAAGTGCACGATCAGCCGGGCCGAGACCACCCGGGATTCGCGGAAGGCGATCTGGGAGTGCTTCTGGTACCAGCGGGCCAGGAAATACATCGGCACGCCGGCGGCCAGAACCAGCACGCCGCTGCGCCAGTCCAGGGCGAACACCGTCACGGCGGTAAACGCCATGAACAGCATTCCCGAGGCCAGCGAGCTCACGCCGGAATCCAGGAGTTCGCGCAGGGCCTCCAGGTCCGAGGTCTGCCGGGCGATGATGCGCCCCGAGGTGTATTTCTCGTGGAATTCCAGGCTCAGCCGCTGCGTGTGGCGGAAGACCCGGACGCGGAGGTCCAGCAGCATCGCCTGGCTGAGCCGCGCCGTCGAGGTCACGTACAGGGCGGTCAGGCCGGCCGCCACGACGGCCGCGGCAAGGTAGGCGACGCCGGTCAGCACCAGGGGAAGGTTGTCGCCGGCGCGCACGGCGGGCAGGGCGTGGTCGATACCGAAGGCGATCAGGGCCGGCCCGGCCACGCGGGCGGCCTGGGACAGCACGACGGCGCCGATCGTCAGCCAGAACCGGGCGCGGACGGGGCGGATCAGGGAGCCCAGGAGGGTCAGGGAGCGCCGCCGGACGGCCTTGCTTTCGTTCCTGGTGAGGTGCGCGTTGTCCTCATTGGCGGTGCCGAACGTTGCGCTGCTCATCGGGAAATCTCCTCGGACTGGTCCTCGAGGGCGGACAATTCTGAATCCAGGTCCCGCGGTTCCGGGTCCAGGCTGGCGATCACGTAGCGGTAATGGCTGTTCTTGGCGAGCAGTTCCGCATGGGTTCCGACGGCGGCGATCCGGCCGTCCTCGAGCAGGGCCACCCGGTCGGCCAGCGCCACCGTGGAAGGCCTGTGGGCCACGATCAGCGTGGTGGTGTCCGTGAGGACCTTGCGCAGCCGGGCCTCGACGAGGACCTCGGTGTTCACATCCAGCGCCGAGAGCGGGTCGTCCAGGACCAGCACGGCCGGTTTCGCGGCGATGGCCCGGGCCAGGGCGATGCGCTGGCGCTGGCCGCCGGAGAGGCTGAGGCCCTCCTCGCCGATCAGGGTATCGACGCCGTCCGGCAGGGAATAGGCGAAGTGGGCCTGGGCGACGTCGAGGGCTTCCTCCAGGGCCGCGTCGCGGCCCTCCGCCGATCCGGCGTCGGGCGCGCCGAGCAGGACGTTGTCCCGGACGGAGCTGGAGAACAGCGTGGTGTCCTCGAACGCCACGGAGACCACGGTGCGCAGGTCCTCCACCGCGAACTCGCGCAGGTCCACTCCGTCGATGGTGATGGCACCGCCGGTGACGTCGTAGAGGCGGGGGACCAGCTGGAGCAGGGCGCTCTTGCCGCCGCCCGTGATGCCCACGAGGGCCATGGTTTCGCCGGGGCGGATGTCCAGGGTGATGTTCTTGAGGATCGGCTTGTCCGGGGCGTCCTCGAACGCGAACGAGGCATTGCGGAAGCTGAGGGCACCCTTGAGGCCGGCCGGGCGGCGGGGCTGGTCCGGGCTGGTGATCGTGTTCTGCGCGTCCATGACCTCGAAGTGCCGGTCCACCGCGGACTTCGCGGTGAGGGCCATCGCCAGCAGCATGCCGCAGAACTCGACCGGCGCGGCGACCACGGCGGCGGTGGCGAAGAAGGCCACCAGGGACCCGATGGAGAGCTGGTCCGTGGAGGCCAGCAGGATGCCGACGACGAGGCCGGCGCCGAGCGCGAGTTCGGGCAGGAGCGTCACCACCAGGCTGAACGTGGCCAGGTGCTTGGCCTTGGCGATCTCGGTCTGCCGGAGTTCCTCGGCCTGTTCGTTGAAGTTCTCCAGCGCCTCCCGGCTGCGGCCGAAGGCCTTCAGGACGCGGATGCCGTGCACGGATTCCTCGACCGTGGTGGCGAGGTCCCCGGCCTGGTCCTGGCTGCGCCGGGCCACCTTGCTGAAGCGGGTGCGGAAGCGGAATCCGTAGATCATGATCGGCACGGCGGCGGCCAGGAAGATCAGGGCCAGCTGCCAGCTCATGGCAAACATCACCGCGACGCCGATCACCACGGTGAGCGTCGTGACCACCAGCATGATGGCGCCGAAGGCCATCCAGCGGCGCAGGAAGTTCAGGTCCGTCATGGCCCGGGACAGCAGCTGACCGGAGCCCCAGCGGTCATGGAAGGAAACTGTGAGGTCCTGCAGATGCCCGTAGAGCGAGACCCGCATCCGGGTCTCGACGGTGGTGGCGGGATTGATGACGAACTGCCGGCGCAGGGCCACGAGGCCCGCCTCGGCGATGCCCAGGACCAGGATGAGGAGCGAGGCAGTCCAGACGGCTTCCGCGCTGCCGCCGGGGGTCAGGGACTCGTTGACCAGCACGCGCAGCACCTGCGGGATGGCCAGTGCCATGACGCTGGCCAGCAGCGCGCAGAGCAGGCCCATGACCAGCCGGGGCAGGATTGGCCTGACGTGCGGGTAGAGACGGCTGATGGAGGTGAAGAATGAGCTCTGCTTGGCCATGCCTGCTTCTTAAGACGCCCGTGCATAGATCGCACCGTTAAATGTAGTTTCCTGTAGCAACTACCCTAGGCCATCGGGTGACCGGATTCACACGTTGTTCAGCGCTCCCAGCATCTCGCCCAGTCATTGCGATCCGCAATAGGTGCGGGCGGCGGGTGGCCGCGGGACATGTCCGGTGGTGGCCGCAGCGGGTGGGCATTGTGGGCCTATGCCCAGTGCCCGCGACCAGGGGAGGGTATGTCCCGTGGGCTCGGGCGCCAGGGGAGGGCATGTCCACCGGCCAGGCCGGAGGGCGGGCAGCACTGGCCGCGGCCAGGCCTAGGCGCGGGAGGTCAGCGTGAGCAGAACGGCTTCGGGCCGGCAGGCAATGCGGACCGGGGCGAAGCGGGACGTGCCGATGCCGCCCGAGACGTTCACCGGCGTCGTCCTCCCGTTGCTCTCCCAGGTGTGCAGCCCCCGGGCCCGCCACGTGGGCAGGTCGCAGTTGGTGACCAGGGCCCCGTAGCCCGGGACGCAGATCTGGCCGCCGTGGGTATGGCCGGCCAGGAGGAGGTGGGCGCCGGCTTCGGTGAAGTGGTCGAGGACGCGCTGGTAGGGTGCGTGCGCGACGGCGATGCGCAGGTGCGGGTCGGCGTCCCGGCCCTTGGTCCCGCGCGGCCAGCCCGCGTACCGTTCGAGGCGCAGGTGCGGATCGTCAACGCCGGAGAAATCGAAGCGCATGCCCTTGAGCACGACCGACTGGCACCGGTTGGTCAGATCCACCCAGCCGGACATGCCGAACTCGGCACGCAGCCGGGGCCAGTCGAGCCTTTCCGGGTGCTTGCGCTCGCCCGAGGGCCCGAGCAAATATGACGCCGGGTTCTTCAGGCTCGGGCCGAAGTAGTCGTTCGAGCCGGGGACAAACACACCGGGAAATTCCAGCAGGGGCCGCAGGGCCGCTACGAGGGGGTCCACGCCCTTGGCATGGCTGAGGTTGTCGCCCGTGTTCACCACGAGGTCCGGCTGCAATTGCGCCAGGGAGGACAGCCACTGCGCCTTCCGGTGCTGGCCCGGAACGAAGTGGATATCGGACAGGTGCAGTATCCGGAACGGGCCGAACCCGGCCGGCAGGATGGGGAGGGTTTCCTCCCTGATCACAAACTGGTTCTTCTCCCACAGCCCGTAGCCGGTAGCGGCCGCCCCCGCCGCCGTCCCGATCGCGGCGGTCACGGCAAAGCCGCGTCCGATGCTTCGAACGCGGCTCGCCAGATCATTGCCCAGGGTCATCGGCTACTTCTTGCCGGAGGACTTCGTCGGTGCCGGTGTCGGGTCGGCGGACGGTTGCGTGGCCGGCTCGGTGCTCTTGCCGGTCGGAATGGTGGTCCGCGGCACTGTTATCGGGTCCGGGACCGGGGCCGGGGAGTACAGCATGTCCGACGGCGGGGCCGGGAACGGATCGGTGCCGTAGGCCGGTGCCACCTGGGCCATGTAGTTCGAGAACTGCGGCCCGGCGATCATGTAACCGTCGATGCCCTTGTAGAAGTTGCCGTTGATCGTGACGTTCTGCCCGGCGCGCTGCTGGTTGCCCAGGGGATCGCCAAACCACGTGGCCGTTGCCAGGCCGCTGGTGTAGCCCGCCACCCAGGTGGAGCTGTTGTTGTCGTTGGTGCCGGTCTTCGCCGCGATGGGGAACGTGGTCCGGGTCGAAATCCGGGGCTGGATCAGCGAGCCCGAGCCGCGGTTGAGCACTTCCTGCATGGCGTACGCGACGCCGTGGGCCACCTCGGGCTTGATCGCGTCCCTGCAGTTGGGTGACTGGGCCGGCAGCTGGGCGCCGGTCGCGTCCGTCACCGACTCGATGGCCATCGGTTCGCAGTACTTGCCGTTGTTGGCGAAGGTGGCGAATGCGCTGGCCATGGTCAGCGGCGCCGTCTGGCGTGCGCCGATCAGGCTGCTCAACCGGGTCATCGGAACCTTGGGGTTGGGATCGTCGCCGTTCGGGCTCGGCAGGCCTTCGTGGATACCGACGGCGTCCACGATCTTCTGGATCCCGCAGAGGTCCACCTGGGCGGCAGAGGCGAACGTGATGGTGTTGATGGAGTTCGCCAGGCCGTCAAGGACCGACATGTACTTGTAATGGTTCTCGTCCGCGTTCTGCAGGTCGTGGGTGCCGGCCGTGTCGTCGTACGAGTCGGTCGTCGGTGTGGGGCAGGTGTTCTTCCACGGGAAGCCGGGCGGGTATCGCCGCACGGCGCCGTTGAGCTGGGTGCTCATCGACTTGCCCTCGTTGAGCCACTCCGCGAACGTGAACGGCTTCATCGTGGATCCGGGCTGGAAGCCGCCGAGGCCGTTGAGGTCATTGCCCTTGGCATCCTGCACGTCCACGTTGAAGTTCTGGGTCTGGTCGAACTTGCCGTCGGCCGGGAACCAGACGGTGTTCTGGGCCATGGAGACGATCTTGCCGGATCCCGGCTGCACGGACACCAGCGAGGCGCCCCACTTATCCGGGTTCGCGCCGGCCGACCCGTCCACCTGGGCCTGCGCCACGGACTGGGCCTTCGGATCCAGCGTGGTCTTGATGGTCAGGCCGCCGCGGAAGATCTTCCGCTCACGCTCGGCCGCGTCGGCCCCGTAGGCCGGGTTGTTCAGGAGCAGGTGGAGCACGTAGTCGCAGAAGTACGGCGCCGTCTGTGAATACGCACAGCCCTGGCGGGGCTGGGTGACCTTGGTCTGCACCGGCGTCGCCACCGCGGCATCGTAGTCGGCCTGCTTGATCTTGCCCTGCGTCAGCATCGCGTGGAGCACGAGGTCGCGACGGACCTTGGCGTTCTCCGGATTGGTGATCGGGTCGTAGTAGGAGGGGCTGTTCACGACGCCGGCCAGCAGGGCCGCCTGCGGCAGGGTCAGGTCCTTGGCCGTGGTGCTGAAGAAGAACTTGGACGCGGCCTCGATGCCGTAGGCGTCCCGGTTGAAGAACACGATGTTCAGGTAGCCCTCGAGGATCTGCTCCTTGGTGAACTTCTTCTCCAGCGCGATGGCCAGCTTCATTTCACGGAGCTTGTCCCCGACGCCCTTGTTGACGCCATTGAGCAGGACCTCGTCGCCCTTGCCCTCGGCCTCCAGCGAGGAGTTGATGACGTTGTTGACGTACTGCTGCGTGATCGTGGACGCGCCCTGCTTGTTGCCGCGGGCGGTGCTCACGAGCGCGCGCAGGATGCCGGTGGTGTCCACACCGCCGTGCTCATAGAAGCGGCTGTCCTCGATGGCGATGATCGCGTCCTTGATGTGCGGTGACATCTGGTCCAGCGAAACACGGGTGCGGTTTTCCGCGTAGAGGTTCGCGATCGGGCTGCCGTCGGACGCCAGGATCGTGGTCGACTGGCTCGGCGGATCGACCTTCAGCTCAGCGGGGAGCGTGTCAAAAAACTGGATCGAACCGCTCGCCGCACTGCCCGAGACGGCCGCCGCGGGGACCAGGAGGCCCGCCACCAGGACACCGCAAATAGCGCTCACGCCCAGGAAAAGAAAGATCTTTCCGAGGGTGGTGGCCGTGTCGAATAAAGGGTTCTTGCCAGTCGCCATGTTTTCCACTTTACCGGCAACGACTAGGCTTTATGTCATGACCAAATGGGAGTACGCCACGATTCCGCTCATTATTCACGCCACAAAGCAGATCCTGGACCAGTGGGGTGACGACGGCTGGGAGCTCGTCCAGGTTGTTCCGGGACCCGATGGAAACGGCCTGGTTGCCTACCTGAAGCGGGAGAAGCAGTAGCCATGAACATCCCCTCAGAAGCCGCTCCGGCCACGCCGGCGGGCGCGGAAAACATCTCCGAAAACACGGCCGGCGCAGCGAGCCCCACGGCCGGCGCGGGCGCGTCGTCCGCCGTCGAACAGCGCCTCGCGGAGTTGGGCCTGACGCTGCCCGACGTCGCTGCTCCGGTCGCGGCGTATGTTCCGGCCGTGATTTCCGGCAACCACGTCTACACCTCCGGGCAGCTGCCGTTCATCAACGGCAAGCTCGAGGCCACCGGAAAGGTTTCCACCGGTTCGGCGGGCGCCTCCGACGAATCCACGGTGTCCCCGGAGGACGCGAAGGCCTACGCTGCCGTCTGCGCCGTCAACGCCCTGGCCGCCGTCAAGAGTGTGATCGGCGACCTCGACCGCATCACGCGGATCGTCAAGGTTGTCGGATTTGTATCCTCCGACCCTTCCTTCACCGGCCAGCCCGGTGTCATCAACGGCGCCTCGGAGCTGCTGGGCCAGGTCCTCGGCGACGCCGGCCAGCACGCACGTTCCGCCGTCGGCGTATCCGTTCTGCCGCTCGACTCGCCCGTCGAAGTCGAACTGATCGCTGAATTCGCCTAGTAGACCGGTTACTTCGTTGCCTCAGTTAGAACGCCGCCTGTTCGTCCTGCCCCCGGATCTTGAGGGAGCAGCCCGCAGCTGGATTGAACACGGTGAGCGGACGCCCCGCGCGCCCCGTTTGGCCTCCTCCGTGATCCTGCTGCGGGATTCGCCCACGGGCCTGGAGACCTGGCTCGGCTACCGCACGGGGTCCTCCCCGCTCGGTGTCCTCGCCTTCCCCGGCGGATCGCTGGAATCCACCGACGACGACGCCGTCGGCTGGCTGGGCCCCTCACCCCAGCACTGGGCCGAGCAGATGGGGACGTCCGACGTCGGGCTGGCGCGCCGACACGTCGTCGGTGCCATCCGTGAACTGTTTGAGGAGACCGGCATCCTGCTGGCCGGCCCCGACCTGTCCACCACGGTGGAGCTGACCTCCAGCGCCGACTGGATGCGCGCCCGCGAAGCCGTGGCCGAGCAGGAGAAATCCTTCACCGACCTGCTCGCCAAACGCGGGCTCTCGCTGCGCACTGACCTGCTCAAACCCCTGGTGAACTGGCTCAGCCCCGACTTCGCGCACCGCCGGTTCAACACCCGCTACTTTGCCGCCACCGTCCCCGTGAACCAGCAGCCCTCGCTGCTGGCCAGCAAGGGCGTCTGGGGCCGCTGGGTGTGTGTCCGGAAAGTCGTGAGCGAGCGGGACAGCACCGTGCTGGGTGACGAGGTAGGGCAGGAGAACACCGTCGGCCGGACCCTGGGCGAACTCCTGGTCCCTGGCTCCGAGATCATGCTTGAGAAGATGGCCAAGGCCAACGGCTGCATCGCCTACCTCAGCTACAAGCGCAAGGCCCACGTGTACCAGCCGAAGCTGGTCGAGGAAGACGGCCGGCTCATGCTTGAAGTCGAAGCAGCCAAAACGATCGCCGGCGAACCGCAGCGGGAACGCTAGGCCCGGGGAGCGCCGACGCCACGGAAGGCTGACCCCATGCGGGCGGCCTGTTAGGGCTTGGCTTGGGCGGGGGCCGGGCGATTCCCGGGACATGCCCCGCCCTGCTCCTGAGCACTGGACATGTCCCTTCGTGCTGCGTGCCGGCCCGGGACATGCCCTCCGGTGGACCTGACAGGTGGACATAGTGGCATTATGTCCAGTCGTTGCAGCCGGGGCTGGACATGTCCCTTGATGCCGGGTGCCGGCCTGCGGACATGTCCCGCCCCGATCCGCACCAGTGGACATGTCCCGCGGACAACCAGCCCGAAACCGCCACCGCGAATTAACGGCAGAAGATTAACGGCAGAAGGCCGGTCCCGTTTCCGGGGCCGGCCTTCGTGGTTGCTGCTGGGGATCCCTAGCGGGAACGCTGGCGCAGGCGCTGCATGTCAAGGATGACGACGGCGCGCGCTTCCAGGCGCAGCCAGCCGCGCTGCACGAATTCTGCGAGGGCCTTGTTGACCGTTTCACGGGAGGCGCCAACCAGCTGGGCGAGCTCCTCCTGCGTCAGTTCGTGGGCGACCAGGACGCCGTCGGTCGCCGGGCGGCCGAAGCGGTCGGCCAGATCCAGCAGCGCCTTGGCCACACGGCCCGGCACGTCGGAGAAGACGAGGTCGGAAAGGGAATCGTTGGTGCGGCGCAGGCGGCGTGCCAAGGCCTGCAGCAGCTGGGCCGAGACCTCGGGGCGGGTGCGCAGCAGCGCGTTGAGGCTCTCGTTCTTCAGACCGGCAAGACGCGTCTCGGAAACGGCAGTTGCCGTGGCCGTGCGCGGGCTGGGGTCGAACAGCGCCATTTCGCCGAAAAGTTCGCCCGGGCCGAGGATGGCCAGCAGTGATTCGCGGCCGTCCGGCGACGTGCGGCCGAGCTTCACCTTGCCGGAGACGATGAAGTAAAGCTGGTCACCCTGGTCGCCTTCCCGGAATACCGAGGCACCGCGTGAAAGGTCCACCTCGGTAAGTTCGTCCGTCAGCAGACGGAACGCCTCGTCGTCGAGCGTGGCGAAAAGGGGTGCGCGGCGCAATACCTCGATATCCATGAAATCTCCTGACTAGCTGTGTCGGCTGGGGCGCTTCAGCCATTCTTTCAGAATTTTGGAGCTTCTGTGACGTAGTTGGCACGGAAACGCCCGAAGGGGCCGAATGCGCACGGCTCGGGAAGTCCGCGCAGATCCCTGGGCAGGCTGGCGGCCGGTCGGCAAACGTTCAGCTTACACCGGTAGAATCGTCGCTGAACTGTCTGTGAGGAGCCCCGGTGTTTGGCTTGACCATTTTGGACCTGCTGCTGGTTGTGGCGCTCTTGTCCTACCTGATCCACGGCCTTCGCAACGGCTTCCTTGTGACGCTCGGAGGAATCGCGGGATTCGCGGCAGGCGCCGTCGCCGCCTTCGTCTCCGTGCCCATCGTCAGCGGCCTCGTGGAGGACAGCGGCTGGCGCCTGACGGCGATAGTTGCCACGGCGGTCCTTCTGATGATCGTGGGCAACGGCCTCGGCACCATGATCGGGCGGCGAATCCGCAGTGTGGTCCCGTTCAGCCCCATGCGGGCGGCGGATCGCCTCGTGGGCGGAGGCGTGAACGTGGTGGTGTCCGCCCTCGTGATGTCGATGCTGGCGTTCAGCATCGGGGCCCTGGGTGTGCCGTTCGTGTCCCAGCAGCTCGCTGAATCCAAAGTCATCAGGTTCATCGACGGCGTGACGCCGATGCCGGTCAAGGCATCAATGGCGCAGCTGCGTTCCGCCGTGATCGGCGAGGGAATCCCCACCCTGCTGGACGGCTTCGGCCAGAGCCAGCCCGTTGCCGTTCCGGACACCAGCACCGACACGCCGGCGCTGAACAAGGCCGCCGCGTCCGTGCTCAAGATCGCCGGAACCGCCTACCAGTGCGGCCAAAACCAGACCGGAACAGGCTTCGTGGTCGCCCCCGGGCGCGTGGTGACCAACGCCCATGTGGTCGCCGGGGTCGACGAACCAGTGGTGGAAACGCCCGGTGGCCGCGCACTGCCTGGGCGCGTTGTGTACTTTGACTCCCAGCACGATCTCGCCGTCGTGGCCGTTGACGGTCTGCGCTCGGAACCCCTGGCGCTGGCTGCCGACCTGCCGTCCGGCAGCGCTGCGGCCTTCGCCGGCTATCCGCACGGCGGGCCTTTCCAGTCCAAACCGGCCACGGTGCAGGACATCGCCACCGTGCTGGTCCCGGACATCTATGGCAAGAATGCGTCGCCCGAGGACGTCTACCGGCTGGCCGGCGACGTGCAGCCGGGCAACTCCGGGGGTCCGCTCCTGACCATGGACGGGCAGGTGGCGGGGGTGGTCTTTGCCAAGGCCACAACCGAGTCTTCGCTCGGATTTGCGATCACCATGAATGACCTGAGCCCCGTGGCGGCGCAGGCGCCGGGTCTGGGCAGCGCCGTTTCGTCCGGACAGTGCATCAAGAAATAACCGGACTGCCATGCAGGCCCTAGCCACAGCCAGGCCGGAGCCGCACGCAGGCTAGAGCCACTCCAGGCTCTGCCCGTGCGGGCCCGTGATGGCTGCAGGCTGGCCGTCCTGCAGCAGCAGGAACCGGCCGCGGAGCCGGGCGTCATCCATTTCCGGGACCACACTGGACCCGTCTCCCTGCACCACCACCATGTGGCCTTCGTTCGAGAGCCAGTGGCAGCCCCGCTCCGCGGCGAGATCCGCCATGGTGCGCCGGAACCGGGAGCGGCCGCCGGCATCCAGGTAGGCCATGACGGCGCTGTGGAATACCACCAGGGCAGCGTCGGCCGGGGCGCGGCCGGCGAGTTCCACAAGTTGTTCGTTGAGGTCGCCGGCCACCAGCAGCGGCGGCCGTTCCCTGGCAATGGCGATCGCCTGGCGCAGCCGTTCAAGCCGGAACTCCTGCTCCGGCCAGACGAGGGCTTCGAGCCAGGCGACGTCGGCCGGGTCGCGCACGTCCAGGGGGTTGAGGTCGATCCCGGCACGCCATGCCACCCGGGGGATTTCCGCCGGCAGCGGCACCGGGCCCGAGGTGAGGCAGCGCAAGACCGGAAACGTGCCAGGCCGGGCGCCATCCGGAACCAGCCGCGTCGTCCTTGCTTCCGCCGCCGCCGGGTCCGCCGCCGACTCATCCGGTGCCCCCGCCCCGGTGTCGACAAACTCGTAACCGTAGCGGTCAGGGAACAGTGCCAGCCCCGCCGAGGCGCCCACCTCGATGAGGGACAGCGGCCGGCCCTCTGCCGCGGATATCTGCGCGAGTGAGGGCAGCAGGGTGGCGCAGCGGCCGGCCTCGTTCGTCTGCGTGGACCGGGACAGCACGATTTCCGAGACCGCGTCCCAGTGATGGTCCAGGAACCTCCGGAAATCGCGGTAAGGGCTGATCTGCGCGCCGAGGAACCGGGCCGCGGCGAGGATCAGCAGCGGCTGGCGCTTGTTGTGCGGCCACTGATCAATCCGCCGAATCACCTCGGCGTCCCCGGCGATCCCCACGGACCACGCGGCATAGCAGGGGGAGGAGTCGGGGGCGTCGACCGTGCCGAAGTGCCGGTACCACTGCGCTGTGTCCGTAGCCGTAGCCGTAGCCGCGCCCGGTGCTGTGTCCGAGGCGGTGCCCGTGGCAGGGTCCGGAGCTGCGGACGGTTCCCCGGATGCTTCCGCCGCCGCGGGTTCGGCGGGGGACATGCTCAGTCCCCGGCCGCGTGCAGCCCGGCGAGGTATTCCACCGCGAAGCGGTAGCCCAGGATCCCGGCGCCGGCGATCACGGCCTTGCTGATGTCCGAAAGGTAGGAATGGTGCCGGAAAGGCTCGCGGGCGTGAACATTGGTGATGTGCACCTCGACCGTCGGCAGGGCAACAGCGGAAATGGCGTCCCGGATGGCCACGGACGTGTGCGTGTAGGCGCCGGCGTTGAGCACGATTCCCACCGCCTTCCCGCGGGCGGCGTGGATGGCGTCCACGAGGGCCCCTTCATGGTTGGACTGGAAGCACTCGACGTCCAGGCCGTGCGCGGCACCGGCGTCTTTGGCGAGCTGTTCGACGTCGGCCAGCGTCGCCGTCCCGTATTTCTCGGGCTCGCGGGTGCCAAGCAGGTTCAAATTGGGTCCGTTGAGAACCAGGATGGTGCCGCGGCCGGCAACGGTGGCGGAGGTGGCTTCAGTCATGTCTGCAAATCTATCGCGCCGCGGGCCGCGCGCGCCGTTCGTTACTGCCGCATTCTTCGCTGCTGCGGATGTTCCCGCCGCGGCCGCGTCGACAGACAGGACCAACGACGACGGCGGCGCGGCCCACCACGGTGGGCGGCGCCGCCGCCGGACAAACAGGCCAGCCAAACACAGCCGACGAACCCTTATCGGAACGAGCCGGCTATTTCTTCAGCGACTGCGCGATCTGGGCCATGACGGTGTTGTCTGCCAGGGTGGTCGCGTCGCCGACTTCGCGGCCTTCGGCGACGTCCTTGAGCAGGCGGCGCATGATCTTGCCGGAGCGGGTTTTGGGCAGTTCCGGGACCACGAGGATGGTTTTGGGTTTGGCGATCGGGCCGATTTCCTTGCCCACGTGGTTGCGGAGTTCCTGGACGATCGCGTCGCCGGTGTCCACGGCGTCGGCGCGCAGGATCACGAAGGCGACGACGGCCTGTCCGGTGGTCTCGTCCGCGGCTCCGACGACGGCGGCTTCCGCCACCGCGGGGTGGGACACGAGTGCGGACTCGATTTCGGCGGTGGAGAGGCGGTGGCCGGAAATATTCATCACATCATCCACACGGCCCAGCAGCCAGATGTCGCCGTCCTCGTCTTTCTTGGCGCCGTCGCCGGCGAAGTACATGGTCTCGAAGCGGGACCAGTACGTTTCCTTGAACCGCTCCGGGTCGCCCCAGATCCCGCGCAGCATGGCGGGCCACGGTTCGCGGATTACGAGAAAGCCGCCGTGGCCGTTGGGTACGGATTCGCCGAGTTCGTCCACGACGTCCACGGCGATGCCCGGCAGCGGGACCTGGGCCGAGCCGGGCTTGGTGGCCGTGACGCCGGGCAGCGGGGCGATCATCTGCGCCCCGGTCTCGGTCTGCCACCAGGTGTCCACGATCGGTGCGGGGTTTTCCTTCCGCTCGCCGTTCTTGCCGGCGTTGCCGCCGATGACCTCGCGGTACCACATCCAGGCCTCGGGGTTGATGGGTTCGCCGACGGAACCGAGGACCCGGATCGAGGAGAGGTCGGACTTGGCCGGGATGTCCTTGCCCCACTTCATGAAGGTGCGGATCGCGGTGGGGGCGGTGTAGAGGATGGAGACCTTGTACTTCTCCACGATTTCCCACCAGCGGCCCTGGTGCGGGGAATCCGGCGTGCCCTCATACATGACCTGGGTGGCGCCGTTGATGAGCGGGGCGTAGGCGACGTAGGAGTGCCCGGTGATCCAGCCGACGTCGGCGGTGCACCAGTAGACGTCGGTCTCCGGGTGGAGGTCGAAGACCGCCTTGTGCGTGTAGGCGCCCTGGGTGAGGTAGCCGCCGGTGCTGTGCAGGATGCCCTTGGGCTTGCCCGTCGTGCCGGAGGTGTAGAGGATGAAGAGCGGGTGTTCGGAGTCGTGCCCGACGGCGGTGTGTGTGGGGGACGCGGCGCCGACGGTGTCCGCCCACCAGTGGTCCCGGCCCTCGTGCCAGTCCACGGCCTGGCCGTTGCGCTTGACCACCACGACGTTCTGCACGGTGTGTCCGGTGCCGTCTCCCTCGTGGGACAACGCCTCGTCGACGGCCGGCTTCAGCGCGCTGGGCTTGCCGCGGCGGTAGGTGCCGTCGGCCGTGACCACGAGCTTGGCCTCGGCGTCGTCGATCCGGGAGCGCAGGGCTTCGGCGGAGAAGCCGCCGAAGACCACGGAGTGGATCGCGCCGATCCGGGCGCAGGCCAGCAGGGTGATGACGGCCTCGGGGATCATGGGCAGGTACACGGCGACGCGGTCGCCCTTGGCCACGCCGAGGGACTCGAACGCGTTCGCGGCCTTCTTCACCTCCTCGGTCAGCTGCGCGTAGGTGTAGGTGCGGGTATCTCCCGGCTCACCCTCGAAGTAGATCGCCACCCGGTCCCCGTTGCCGGCCTCGACGTGCCGGTCCAGGGCGTTGTAGGCGGCGTTGACCTCGCCACCGACGAACCACTTCGCGAACGGCGGGTCGGACCAGTCCAGCGCCTGGGTGAAGTCCTTGGACCAGCTCAGCAGCTCCCGGGCCTGCTTCGCCCAGAAGGCGGGACGGTCGGCGTCGGCCTCTGCGTAATCGGCGGCGGTGACCACTGCATTCGCGGCGAACTCGGCGGACGGCGCGAAACGGCGGTTCTCCTGGGACAGGTTTTCGAACGCATCGCCCTGGGGCGTCTGAGTGGCCGTGGAGCCGGGTGTCTGCTGGGACATGGTGAACCTCATCATTCATCGATCCGGGCTGCGCGGCCGTGCTCGCCACCGTCGCGCCGGGCCGCATGCGCGACGTCGGGCGGCGGCAGACGGCGGCAGTGCCGCTAGCGCTGTCTGGAATCAACACTAATACTTGGGTCCGACCAAACGTGCGCCCCGTCACAAACAGCACCGTGAGCGGTGTTCGTTAAGCGCCGAGTGGTCTGTCCCCGGCGCCGGACGGCGGGCCGGGGCAAGCGTCCGGGATTCGGAAATCTGGGGAATTCTGCTGCGTCCGCCCACGGCTTGTCAGCTAGTGATCGGCCATTCACTTGGCTAGGCTGAGATGAAGTTGTGACATCCGATGGAGGCGACAGGACCGCTGGCGGTCCTGTCCTTGCCTGCCGTTAGACGGCGCTGTCCAGGGCGCCGCCATGCTAAGGAGATACGGAATGAACGAGCAAGACAACGGGCAGCTCCGGGCGCCCGCCCAGAACCAGGGTGGAACGGCGCAGCCGGGGCCCGCCGGGTTCGGGGATGCGCCACGCTTCACGGTGGACAAAAAGATCGGGAAGAAGAACGAAGCCGTCCTCGGCCCGTTCACCATCCGTGACCTCACCGTTTTCGGCTCCACGCTGCTTCTTTTCATCGCCTCACTGATTCCGATGTTTGCCTTCGCCTACAACCTCTGGAACCTGGGCAGCCTCTTCTTCCTGGGCCTGGGCATCGTGCTGCCCCTCATTGTCACCGCGTTGTTTGTGGCCCGCCGCCTCAGCCCGTCGACCAGGATCCGGATCGGATCCCTGTCGATCGACCAGTTCGCGTCCGTTGTAGCGTCCTTCACGCTGGCCTTCTTTTTCCTCGCCGCCGCCGGGGCGTTCGTGCCGAGCATGCTGATCGCGCTCCTGGGCGCTTTGGGGCTCTTCGCCGCCACGGTGCTGGGCCGCTGGATCCCGTTCTTTGCCGGCGACTTCCTGGGCCGGGAGGACGCGCCTGCCCACGTGGTTGCCCGCGAAGCTGTTGTCCCGGTGCGAAAGCCCCGCGCACCGAAGGCGCCGAAGCAACCGAAGCAACCGAAGGAATCCAAATTGACCAAGGACGCTGCGGGTGCAGGCGCAGCCGGGGCGGGCGCCTCTCTGGCGGCCGCATCCGGCCAGGTTGCGTCCGGCCCGGTTGCGTCCGGCCAGGCCGCTTCCGGGGAGGCCGCGGGCTGGGCCAAGCGTCCGGCCACCGGCAGCCAGACGGCCACGCCGGCGGCAACCACACCTGCCGGGGCATCTTCGGCGGGTGCGGCGTCCGCCGCGGCCCCCAGCGCTGCGGCCCCCGGCGCACCGGAGACCCAGATCTCGGGCGTGGTGCCAGCCGCCGGCGCGGCTGCCCCGGCATCTACGGATTCATCGGCGGCCCCGACGCAGGCCCCGGCTCCGGAGTCTGCTTCGTCCGCCGCGGACAAGACCCGGACCGCGGGCGTCCCTGCTGCAGCCGGTGCCGCCGCCGCTGGTGTCGCCGCCGCTGGTGCCGCTGGTGCGGCTGCACAGACCGCTCCCGCCGCGGAACAGACCCAGGCCGCGGAACAGACCCAGGCCGCCGGCGTGCCGGCCGCCACCGGCGGCAGTGCCCCCACTACGGTCAACCCCCAGGTCCGGCCGCAGGAACAGGCCCGGCCGCAGGAACCCATCGGCGCGACCGTTGATCCCGCCAGCCGGCCCGCGGAGGATGATGTCCACCCCGTGCACGAGGCCTTCTGGTTCGCCGTCGCGCAGCCCCGCACCGCCGTCGATGTGCGCACCGGTGCCCCGGCGTTCGTCATTGAACCCGGCGGCTGGGTCCTTGCCCTGGAGGACCGCGGCAACGAGTTCCTGGTCCAGCACACCGACGGCCGGCTCGGCGTTTTGCGGGACCTCAGCAACATCGAACGCGGTTAGTCCGCCGCCGTGACCACGGAATCCGGCGGCTCGGAACCCGGCAACCCGATCCCGGGGAGCGCCAAGCCGGGTGCGCCGCGGGCGTCGGGGGAGTCAATGCTGGCGCTCAAGCGCCGCGCGCGCCGGATCAACCGGGAACTCGCGGAGCAGTACCCCTATGCCCACGCGGAGTTGGACTTCCGCACGCCGTTCGAGCTCGTGATAGCCACGGTGCTGTCCGCGCAGACCACGGACGTGCTGGTCAACCAGATCACGCCCCTGTTGTTCGCGCGCTACCCGGATGCGCGGCGGATGGCGGAGGCGGATCCGGCCGAGCTGGAGGCCATCATCAAGCCCACCGGCTTCTTTCGCGCCAAGGCCAGAAATCTTCTGGCGCTGTGCACCCGGCTGGTGGACGAGTACGACGGCGAGGTGCCGGGCCGGCTCGCGGACCTGGTGACGCTGCCCGGCGTCGGGCGGAAAACCGCGAACGTCGTGCTGGGCAATGCCTTCGGCATCCCGGGCATTACGGTGGACACCCACTTCGGCCGGCTGGCCCGGCGCTTTGGCTGGACCGAGTCGGATGATCCGGTCCGGATCGAGTCGGACGTCGCTGAGCTGTTCGAGCCGAAGGACTGGACCATGCTCTCGCACCGCGTCGTCTTTCACGGCCGCCGTGTCTGCCATTCCCGGAAGCCGGCGTGCGGCGCCTGCGCGGTGGCCAATTGGTGCCCCAGCTACGGCATGGGGGAAACCGACCCGGAGAAGTCAAAGAAATTGCTGAAGTACGAACTCGCCCCGGGCCAGGAGCAACTGCTGGCCCGGCTGCTGGCCGAGACGCACCGCGCCGCGGAAATCCGGATGGAATCGCAGAGGAAACAGCCGTGACCGCGCGCCAGGACCTCGTCGAGCTCGTTGCCGCGGTGGAGGCGGGCACGGCGCCGGCCCCGGATCCGCGCTGGCGGGAACTCGCCGTCGAACCCGGCGAGCGGGTCCGTAGGGCGGCGGTGCTGATGCTCTTTGGTGCGCTCGACAACGTCCCCGCTGTGTCCGAGAAGTTGCTGGCTCCGGCCGATTTGGACGTGCTGCTGCTGCAGCGGGCCCAAACGCTGGAGGACCATCCCGGGCAGGTGGCGTTTCCCGGCGGCGGCATCGATCCGGGTGAGTCCGTGGTGGACGCGGCCCTCCGCGAGGCGGAGGAGGAGACTGGCCTGAACCCTGCGGGGGTGGACGTACTCGGCGTGATGCCTGAACTGGCCCTGCCCCGAGGCAATTTCCTGGTGACGCCGGTCCTGGCCTGGTGGGCTGCCCAGTCGCCGGTCCGGGTGGTTGACTACGGTGAATCCGCGCAGGTGTTCCGGGTCCCGGTCAGGGACCTGCTGGACCCGGACAACAGGGTGATGGCCACGGTCAGCCGGGCCGGCCAGACATTCCAGAGCCCAGCCTTCACCGTCAACGGCGTCGTGGTGTGGGGTTTTACCGGGATGATCCTGAACCAGCTTTTTGAACAGCTGGGCTGGGCCGTGCCGTGGGACCGCGCGCGGCTCTACGGGATTGATGTGTGAAGGCCGCACGGCGCCGGCCTGCCGGCCGGTCCGCTGGCTGTCAGCCGCCGGGCTGCCTGCCGGGCAGCAACGGGGTTGCAGCCATCTAGCCGGCAGCCACCGGGCTGCCTGCCAGGGGAGCCATCGCCCGTCCTCCCGACCTGCTGGAGGCGACCCGCCGGTGAGCGCCGGAATGATCCACAACCAGGCCGGTCGCGGCGTTCTCGCGCACGGCGTTGATGCCCGCCGCCGCGCTCTTGATGGAGCTGAAGAGCGGGGACACGGCCACTACCGTGCCATCCGCCGCCGTCAGCCTGAAGAAATAAGCCTTGTCGCCAGCTTGCGCGATCTCAAAAATGCCAGCCAAACCTGTGCCTCCCCAATATCCTTGCGTCGTTGCAATAGCCGGCGGTTCGTACGGGAAATTCACCGGCCTTTCCGAGGGTAGCCCGGTGACGGAGCGCACACAACGCTACCGACGGGTACGTTACAGGCGGTGACTTCGGTCACTCATTTGGCATTGTCGTACGAATCGACGACGGCCACGCTGACCGGAAATTCGACCGGAATGCGGCCGAACAAGAGCTCCTTCGCGGCATTTGCGGAGTCCTCGATCGCCTTGATGCTATCCCCGACGGCGGATTCGGGACAGTGGACCATCACCTCGTCGTGGAGGAAGAACACCAGTTCGCCGGCGGCTGCGCCGTCCGACCGTATGGCGCGAAGCCTCCGTCGCAGTTCCGCGAGCCAGCATGCCGCCCAGTCAGCGGCCGAGCCCTGGACCACAAAGTTCCGGGTGAAGCGGCCGCGCGAGCGTGCGATCGAGTCCGCCCGGCGCTGCTCTTCCGCGGTGGTGGAGTGCTGGCTCTGCAGCCAGCGCTCCGACGGCGGCGGGCTGCTCCGGCCCAGGCGCGAAGTCACGGTCCTGCCGGCTTCGCCGTCGCGGGCAGCCTGCTCGACGAAGCCCACGGCGCGGGGGTAGGTGCGGGCCAGCTGGGGCATCAGCCGGCCGGACTCGCCCGTGGTCGCCCCGTAGATTGCTCCAAGGAGGGCCACCTTCGCCTTCGCCCGGTCGCCGCCGAAGCCTTGGGCGGCAATGCCGGCGTAGAGGTCCTTGTCCCGGGCGGCTTCGGCCATTTTGGAATCCTGGGCCAGCGCCACGAGCACGCGCGGCTCCAGCTGCGAGGCGTCGGCAACGATCAGTTTGTGGCCGGGATCGGCGTGGACCGCGCCGCGGACCTGGCGCGGGATTTGCAGCGCCCCGCCGCCCCGCGACGCCCACCGGCCCGAGACCACGCCGCCCACCACGTACTCAGGCTGGAACCTGCCGTCCTTCACCCAGGTATCAAGCCACGCCCAGCCGTTGGCCGCGTGGAGACGGGCCAGTTTCTTGTAGGCCAGCAGCGGCACGATCACGGGGTGGCTGGATTCTTTCAGCTCCCATTGGCGGGTGGTTTTAACTTCGATGCCGTTGCGGTGCAGGGCGCGCATGAGCTCCTGCGGCGAGTCCGGGTTCAGCGCGGGCGACTTCAGCAGCAGCCTCAGTTCGGCCGTGAGCGATTCGAGTTTGGCCGGACGCTGACCGGGAGCCGGGCGGGGTCCGAGGTGTTCTGCGAGAATCTGCTCGTGGAGTTCCTCCCGCCACGGGACGCCGGTGTGCTGCATTTCGGCGGCGATCATGGCTCCGGCGGATTCCGCCGCGAGCAGCAGCTGGAGCCGTTGGCGCCGGCCGGCGTCAGGGACGACGACCGTGCCGGAGGCCGTTCCGGGCGCAGGTCCCGCCTGGCGAAGGGCCTCCTGCTGCGCGGCGTACTCGGCGCGGAGAGCCTCAATGGATTGGCCGGGACGCCGGCCGGAGGCCGGGGCATCAAACAAGGCCCCTTGTTCCGGCGGCGGGGCAGGAGGCTGCAGCCCCCGCGGGGGCTGGTTCAGCTCGTCGTCCTGGGTCAGCTTCTCCGCCGCCTGCGCGTAGCCGGTGTGGGCGGTGAACTCCGAGTGGGCCAGGATCGAACCGCACAAGGTGAGGTCGTAGCAGCGCTCGAGTTCCACCCCGGCGCGCAGCAACGCGGGATACCAGTCCTGCGTACGGTGCCAGATCCAGCGCGGGTGCCGCTCCTCAAACTCGCGCACAATTCCGGCGAGGTCGCCGGCCCTGACCACACGGGGTTCCGGATTGGAGGGTTCGGGGGCGCCATCGGCCGTGAGCTGCTGCAGTGCCGCGCCGTCGGCGTGGGCAGCGAGCAGCAGATACATAGGATCAATTCTGCCCTGCTCCGGGACGTGGTCTGTGCTCGGTCCCCGGCCGCGGTGCAGGAAAGACGCCGGACTTGTCCACATAGCCCACGACGGCGGTTCCGCTGCGGTCCCGGCCCGGGCACAGTGGCAGCATGAACAGGCACCAGGACCGTGGCCCAGGCTCACCGCCACCGTGGGCGCATGAGCCCTGGACCCCCGGGGATTCCGCGGAAATCCTGCTCGTCACCGGCGCCGATGTGCTGCGCAGCGAGGTGGAACGCATCGTCGCAGCAGCCGGGGGCCAGCTGCGGACGGTGCAGGACGTTGCCGAGGCCGCGCCGTTCTGGGACGCCGCGGCCGCCGTGCTGGTGGGCAGCGACATCCGCGGGTTGCCGCCCCGGCGGAGGACCCCTGCCGTGATGCTCGGCCTCGAAGGTGACGGAGAAGGGTTATGGCATCTGGCCGCCGCCGTCGGGGCCGAACGCGTCGCGGTGTTGCCGGACGCGGCCGCCTGGCTGGCGGAATACCTGAGCCGGTCCCGCGCCCCGGAAGCCGGCGGCCTGGTGCTGGGTCTCACCGGCGGCTGCGGCGGTGCCGGGGCCACGACCGCCGCCATCTGGATCGCGCAGGCCGCCGCCGGGGCCGGGATCCGGGTGCTGCTGATCGACGGCGACCCCCGGGGCGGAGGCCTGGAACTTGCGCTGGCCGCCGAGGAAACCCACGGGCTCCGCTGGCCGGATCTGGCCGGGGTGAGCGGCAGTATCGACCCCGCCCAGCTGGAGGAGTCGCTGCCGGTCGCCGGCGGATTCTCCTTCCTGTCGTGGCCGGGAACCCGTGACAAAGCCGCCGGGGTGGACGCGACCACCGTGGCCGCGGTTCTTGACGCCGCACGCCGCGGCTGCGAATTGGTGGTGCTGGATATCGGCCGGGAACGGGAGGCCCTGCGGGCCTTCGCCGGCGAATGCGACCGGATCATCGTCGTGGCGCCCGCCCGGCTGCGGGCCGCCGTCGCCACGGCCTGGCTGCTGCAGGAGCTTCCACCCGTGGACACCGCGCTCGTGGTCCGGGCCAGTCGCGGCGCCGCTTTGGATGCGCCGCTGATCGCCGGCTCCGTGGGGCTTGTCCTTCAGGGCATCATGCCGGACATCAAGGATCTGGCCGGGGCAACGGAACTCGGCCGCCTTCTCGAAACCGGCCGGCAGCGCGCCGTCCGCCGGTTCGCGGCCGGACTCCTTGAGCTGAACGGCGGAGACGGCTCATGAGTGCCCACGCGGCCGTAGAACCGGCCGGACCGGAACGTCCGGCCCGGCGGGCACCGGGCCGCCGCCGCTCGCAGGGATTTCTCGACCAGACGCTGCTGGAGTCCGTGCGCGAGTCCGTCATGGCCGATGCCTCCCCGGTGACCCCCTCGAGGGTGGCGGCTGCGGTCCAGGCGAGCGGGCGGCTGCTCGGCACGGCCGGCGCCCTGGCCGCAGTGGAGAGCATCAGCGCGGAATTGAACGGCCTGGGCCCCCTGCAACCGCTCACCCGTGATCCCGCCGTGACAGACATCTTTGTCAACGGGCCGGACTCGGTCTGGTTGGACCGCGGCCGCGGTCTGGAAAAGGCGCCGGTCGTCTTTTCCGGGGAACCGCAGATCCGGGCCCTCGCCGCGAGGCTGGTGGCAGCCGGTGGCCGCCGCCTGGACGACGGTTCGCCGTGCGTCGATGTCCGGCTCGACGGCGGCTACCGGGTGCACGCGGTGCTGCCGCCCATTTCCACGGCCGGGACCCTCCTGAGCGTGCGGATCCGCCGGGCCACGGTCTTCTCCATGCCCGAGCTGAAGCGCGCCGGCATGTTCGGGGCCGGGACGCCCGGGAGCCTGGTCCAGTCCGTGCTCGAACGCATGGTGGCGGCCAGGCTGAGCTTCCTCATCAGCGGGGCCACCGGTTCGGGGAAAACCACGTTACTGGCGACACTGCTGGGATTGTGCCACCCGGGGGAGAGACTCGTCCTGATTGAGGACGCCGCAGAACTGAATCCCGTCCACCCGCACGTCGTCTCGCTGGAATCCCGGCACGGAAACCTGGAAGGCGGTGGCGCCGTCGACTTGGGCGAACTGGTCCGCCAGGCCCTCAGGATGCGGCCGGACCGGCTGGTGGTGGGCGAATGCCGCGGCGCCGAGGTCCGCGAGCTGCTCTCGGCGATGAACACCGGACACACCGGAGGCGGCGGGACCATCCACGCCAATGAGGCGGCGGCTGTGCCTGCCCGGCTGGCGGCCCTCGGCGCGCTCGCCGGCATGGGCCAGGACGCGGTACGGCTGCAGGTCGCCAGCGCGATCGACGTCGTCGTGCACGTCGAGCGGACCGAATCGGGCCGCCAGGTGGCGAGCGTTGGAATCATGGAGGTCCTAGACTCGGGCCTCGTTGTCGCCGCCGCACTGGAGATCCAACAGGGCGAGCTCCGCTTCGGCGGAGCCTGGCCGCTGCTGGCGCGCCGTCTCGGCCTGGATCCCGGGTTGGCCGGGGCGGACCCCTCCGGACTGCAGGCGGCGCTGCCGGCAGGACGGCCGCCGGGTTCCGGCCGCGAATCCCTCCAGCCCTGGACGCAGCGATGACCGTCTTCCTCATCGTCGTTTTGGTCCTGGCCGTGTGGCTGGCATTTCCCACCCCGCGCGCGGCCGGCCATCGTACCCGCAGGGCCTTGCACGCCGCGGGCACGCGAGCTCCCGCGGCCTACGGTTCCCCGGGATCCCGTCCAGGACGGGCTGTCGGGGGCATGACCCGTTGGCGCGGCAGGGGATCCGCCGATGCCGGGCCCGTCCCCATGACAGTCCTGGTCCAGCAGTTGGCCGCGCTGCTGAAGGGAGGGCGCATCCCCGCCCGACTGTGGGATGAACTGTGGGCCCTGTACGGCGGTGACACCGCGCGGGACGGGCCGGCGGCCCAGGCCGCAGTTCACGGCGCCGGCCAGCCCCGCACCGCAAACGGCACCGGCGCGGTCCTCGGCCCGGAGTCCCGCAGGATCCTCGCAGCCGCGCGTGCCGCCGCCCGGCGCGGGTCTTCCGTGGCCGCGGCCATCCGCCGCGAGGTCTCCGCGGTCACTGCGGGTGCGGGCGCCGTCGTCACGGTCACCACGGGTGCCGTCGGCAACCGGGCCCGCCGCGACGTGCGTGTGTGGGGCGAGCTCGCCGCATGCTTTGACACCGCTGAAGCCAGCGGTTGCCCCCTGGCCGATGTCCTGGCGCGCTTTGCCGCCCACCTTGAAACGGAGGACGACGCCGAGGCAGCGCGGCAGACGGCCTTGGCGGGCCCCCGCGCGACCGTTCGTCTGCTGACCTGGCTGCCCCTGTCGGGCCTGGGTCTCGGCCTGCTGCTCGGCGTGGACCCGGTGGCGACACTGCTGGGAACTCCCTGGGGCCTCGCGGCGTTGGCCGCAGGCGTGGCGCTGACCGCCGTCGGCCGGTTGTGGTCCGCAAGGCTCGTCCGCGCCGCGGCGGAAGCACCAACGTGACTCCGCGGTGGTCGCCGTGAGGCCCGAACTTGCCGGATTCGTGATGGCAGCGAGCCTTGCCGGGGCAGCCGCAGTCGTCCTCGCCCGCCCGGGCCGTGTCCGCCGGCGGCTCCGGCGCCAGCTTCGGGCCCCTGCCGGCGGGGCCGCCCGGCGCCCGACGGTCCACGACGCCGGCCGGCACGGACGTCACGGCCTCCCGGGCCTGCGGGACACCGCCATGATGCTGGAACTGATCGGCGCCATGTTGGATGCGGGAGCCGGACTTGGCCGGTCCCTCGACCTCGTGGCCGCCCTCATGCCACCGGAACTCGGGCGGCAGCTTCGGCCGGTTGTGTCAGCCCTCGCAATCGGTGCGGACTGGGGCACGGCATGGCGCAGCTCCGGTGCCCGGGCGCCCCAACTTCAGGCCCTGCGCGACGCTCTTTCCTTCGCCGCGCTTACCGGCGCCCCCTCCTCAGCGCTCCTCTATGCCCAGGCGGCCCGGCTCCGCCGTGAACGCAACAGGGCCGCCGAGCAGCGCGCGGCCACGCTCGGGGTGAAGCTCGTGGTGCCGCTGGGCCTGTGCTCCCTGCCGGCTTTCGTCTGCCTCGGCGTCGTGCCCGTGCTCCTGGGGCTGCTTCGGGCGTGATGCCGGCAGCCCGGGGATCACCCCGGGCCCAAGGTTTATTCAAGTTGCTGGGGGATACCTTTGGGGCAGGCACCGTCGGAGTATGAGCGGTCTCGTGCGTCGGCTTCTCACAGCACCTCCTTGGCGCCTCGAATCCCGGAGTATCTGGGGTCTCGTACTAACTCGTACTAACTGGGAGCCATGCCAGGGGGGCAGATCAATGATTCGACTGTATAAAGCGGGCGTGATTGCAGCGCTCAACCTACTAGTGTTGACCGGTTTGGCGGTCGGTGCCAGTCCGGCGTCCGCCGCCGTACCGACCTGTCAGCCGGGAGCACCCCAACCGACCAACCAATACCCTGGCACAACGGTGATTGCCACGAACTTCGAGTCCGGAAGCCTCACCACTGCAGGCTTCGCCGCCGCATTCACCGCAGGGACAGGCACTGCCGATGTCTCCTCGGCACAGCAGCACTCGGGCCGCTGCTCAGCCTTTGTTCACGTCACCACGGATGCCGGGTCGGTGGCCAATTTTTCCGCACCACTTCCTGCCGGAAACAATGAGGTCTACGCCGACGGCTGGTTCAACATCACCAAAGAGGGCGTCGCCGGCAACAACGTCCCGTACTTCCGCTTCTTCAACGGGACTACCCGGTTCATAGACGTCTACCGATCCAACGGCGGCGTCGGCCCGATGTGGCTGCGGGTCGCGGCGCCCGACGGAACCCTCCGATACACCCCGATGAAAGTCAATGTCCCTCTCGGCACCTGGCACCATATCGTCACGCACGTCGTCGCAAATGGGGCCTCCTCCACGGTCGAGGTGATCTTCGACGGCAAACTCCTGTATTCCAGCAAGCAGATCGCCACGGGTTTTACCGCGGTCACCAAGATGCAACTCGGTGCCGAACACCGGCGGCAGGCAGGCGACAGCTTCATTGACGACGTCGTTATCAAGGCCGGAAAGGCGGCCGCCCAGCTGCCCGGAACGTTTGCCCCGATTGCCCCACAACGGTTCCTCGACACCCGGAAAACGGTGCCGGTGGGTGCCGATAAGGCCGTCTCCTTCCAGGTTGCAGGGGCTAATGGGATCCCGGCAAATGTCGCGGCGGTCGTCTTCAACCTGACCGTCACTGAAGCAAAATCCATTGGTTACATCACCGCCTACCCCTCCGGGACAACAAAGCCGGATGCATCCAATGTGAACTTCCGTGCCAACCAAAACGTGCCCAACCTGGTAACGGTCAAGGTGGGTGCGGACGGAAAAGTGGCGCTGTTCAACAGATCCTCCGGCACAACCCACCTCATCGCCGATGTCACCGGCTACTACGTCACGGGGACGCCAGCGACGCCGGGTGCCTTCCAAAGCCTCGCGCCAAAGCGGCTGCTGGACACCCGGTCCACGACGGCGCTTGCAGGGGATTCCACCGTGTCCCTGCAGGTTGCGGGGACCAACGGCATACCGACAACTGCCGCTGCTGTGGTCTTCAACCTCACAGTGACCGAGCCAACTAGGATCGGCTACATTACGGCCTATGCTTCGGGCTCGGCGCGTCCGGACGCGTCTAACCTCAACTTCAACGCCGGACAGACAGTGCCGAACCTGGTCACGGTCCCCATCGGTCCAGACGGAAAAGTCACACTGCTCAATCGTTCGTTCGGACGTTCGCACCTGATCGCAGACGTTGCCGGCTACTACCTCGGCGGCACGCCGTCAGCCACCGGTGCGTTCAAGGCCACGGGTCCATCCAGGATCCTCGACACCCGAAACGCAACGGCTGTTCGCCCGGACTCCACGGTGTCCTTCCAGATTGCCGGCGCCAACGGCATCCCCTCGAGCGTCCTGGCGGCTGTCTTCAACCTGACGGTCGTGTCGCCCCAGTCCATCGGCTACATCACCGCCTACCCCTCCGGTTCCACCCGTCCGGACGCGTCCAACCTGAACTTCTCCGCCGGACAGACTGTGCCGAACCTGGTCTCGGTCCCCGTCGGCTCAGACGGAAAGGTGACGTTGTTCAACCGGTCCTCCGGATCCTCACACCTCATCGCCGACCTCGCGGGATACTTCCTGCCTTAGGAACGCGGGTGACCACCAACTGAACCCGAGGGGCTGTCGTCGCAGTGCGGACCGCAGCCCCTCGGGTTCAGCCTTGTCTTGGCCCGGGCGAAACGCCGGCGGACCAGGGCTTTGCGTTTGGCGGCCGTTGGCCGCCCGGAATGGGCCAGACACTTCTCCCCCACAGGCCGCCACGACGGCATCTTCGGGCACGTTTTCCACTTAGCTGCCATCGGGGCTTATGGCGCGACGTGCAAGCCGGGAGAGTCGAATCAGCCGGCGATCACGCCGGTGTCCCGTGGAAGGAAAGCAGATGTCAACAAATCAGGACACTCCCGCTGCACGTCGCATTGAAGCAGGGGAGGGCGGCGTTGCGGAGGTCTATGAGATCTACCCCGGCGCCAGCTCGGTTGTTCCCGTTCAACCGCGGGGCCGCACAGGGCCGCCGGCCGCGCAGGCGGGAATGGCTACCGCTGAATATGCCATCGCAACCCTGGCCGCCGTGGGTTTCGCCGGGGTCCTCGTGTTCATCATGCGCAGCGATGAGGTCCGCGGGTTCCTCCTGAACCTCATCCGGACGGCGCTCACGTTGCCATGAACGGACTCTGGCGCGCCCGGGGGAGCGGCGGCCGGGGGGAGCCGCCGCCGACGGGGGAGTGCCGCGGGGCCGTCACTGCTGAGTTCGCCGTCGCGCTGCCCTCGGTCGTTCTCCTGCTCTCCGTGCTGCTCGCGGGTTCGGCGGCCGGGGTGATGCAGCTGCGGGTTGAGGAAGCGGCCCGCGGCGGTGCCCGGGCGGTGGCGAGGGGAGCCGCGGCAGGCGAAGTCGGTGAGATTGTCCGCCGTCTCGCCGGCGACGCGGCGGACTCCGAGGTGACGCACGACGGCGAGTGGCACAGGGTCACCGTTTCCGGCCGGGTCCCCGGGGCCGTTGGCTCCCTGGTTCCCTGGGCCCTCAGCGCCAGCGCGTGGGCGCGTGCGGAGGCTCCCGGCGCGGCACAACGGCCCGGGCTGGACGAGCCCGAACTGAAAGGCGTCTCCCGTTCCCCGTGGCAAGGCGGCACATGATGTCGCCTGCGCCTGCGCCTGCGCCTGCACTTGCACCTGTCCGTGTCCGTGCCCGCGGGCCGCGACCCCGGAGCCCGAAACCCGCCCACGCCCGGCACCGGTGTACGTCTTCAGATCGGGGGTCGGGGACCGTCCTGGCCCTGGGACTCGGGCTGGTGGTCATCATGGCGTTGGCCCTGCTGCTGCTTTTGGCCGAATCGGCCGTCGCGGCATCGAGGGCTGCGGCGGCCGCCGATCTGGCGGCGCTGGCTGCGGCGGATGCCGCGCGGGGCATCACGTCCGGCGAGCCCTGCGCTGTGGCTCGAGAGGTCGCGCTGAAGAACAACGCCACGCTGGCTGCCTGTGCCGAAGGACCGGACGACACCGTTCAGGTGCGCACCGAGTTCAGCGCCGGACCGTTCCTCGGGGCGGCCACGGGACTGGCCAGGGCCGGACCGCCCCCTGCGGCCGGGAACGGGCAGGCACCGTGAAAGATGCACCAACTCCGGCCGTCGCCAGAAGCTGCGAATCCGTCTGCGGCCTGGCGTGCAGCCCTGCCGCCCGGCTCACACGAACGTACCGCCCTGCCGCCCCGGCTCCGAACCTGCCGGCCGCCGCCCACGAACCGGCCGCTGAGACGTGGTCAGGCGCGGAGCGGCTGGGCGGGCTGATCGTCCGGGGTCCCGGCCGCGGCGGCCGTTGTTCCGGGATTGCCGGCGTGCATGAGGTCGGTGGCGTCTTGGAGCAGCACATCGATCAGTGTGACGGCAGCGTCCTTGTCGAGCGGGTTGTTCTTGTTGCCGCACTTGGGTGACTGGACGCAGGAGGGGCAGCCGGACTCGCATTCGCAGGCCTTGATGGCGTCGCGCGTGGCGGTCAGCCACAACCTCGCCTTGTCGTAGCCGCGTTCGGCGAAGCCGGCCCCGCCGGGATGGCCATCGTAGACAAAGATGGTGGGCACTCCGGTATCGGCGTGGATGGCCGTGGACACTCCGCCGATGTCCCAGCGGTCGCTGGAGGCCACCAGCGGAAGGAGTCCGATGGCCGCGTGCTCGGCAGCATGCAGCGCTCCGGGGAACTGTGCCTCGATCAGCCCAGCGCCGGTCAGCGAGCGGTTGTCCATGACAAACCAGACCGCCTTGGTAAACAGGTCCCTGGCGCCCAATTCCAAGGGTTCTTCGCCGAGGATCTCGTTCGAAATTAACGCCTTGCGCTGGAAGGAGACCACCTGTGTTGTCACTTTCACATCGCCGAAATGCACGGCCACATCGCCCCATTGGGTGGTGCGCTGCGTTTCAAGGACCTCGATCTGGGTCACGTCCCGGGCGGTCGTGTAGTAGTCCGGGTTCGCCCGCCGCACCACCACACAGTGATCGTCCTCATTCAGGTCTTCGACCACGTAGCTGTCGCCCTGGTGGACATAGATGGCCCCTGTGTGGGCCTGGTAATGGGTCTGCGGCGAATCCATGGTGCCGAGCAAGGAGCCCGTCTCCGCGTCCACTATGCTCACCGGACCTCCGCCGTCGGCCCGGAGGTTCACCATGGCTGCGGCATTTTGCGGATGGGTCCAAAACCATCCTGCCGGCCGTTTGCGCAGGTAGCCCTGCAGGACCAGGCGGTCCAGCAGCTTCTCAGCGGTGGCCCCGAAGAGCTCCAGTTCGGCGAACCCGAGGGGCAGTTCCGCGGCGGCGGCGCACAGGTGGGGGCCCAGAACGTATGGATTGGAGGGATCGAAGACCGTGGCCTCCACCGACACGTCGAAAATCGCCTCGGGGTGGTTCACCAAGTAGGTGTCCAGCGGGTCGTCGCTGGCCACGAAGGCCGCGATCGCGTCCTGGCCGGCGCGGCCCGCGCGGCCGATCTGCTGGAACAACGACGCGCGGGTGCCCGGCCAGCCTGCGACCAGGACTGCATCGAGACCGGAAATGTCAATGCCCAGCTCCAGCGCGGACGTGCTCGAGACGCCCAACAGTTCACCGGAGCGCAGCGCCTTTTCCAGGGCCCGCCGCTCCTCCGGCAGGTAGCCCGAGCGGTACGCGGCCACACGCTGCGGCAGGCTGGGATCCACCTCGTCGAGGAGGCGTTTGGCGATGGAGGAAATCGACTCTGCCCCGCGCCTGGACTTGATGAACGCAATGGTCCTGGTCCGGGAGGACACCAGGTTGGCCAGCAGGTCGGCGGTCTCGGCGACTGCCGTCCGGCGCTCCTTGGCACCGTTTTCGCCCCGGAGTTCGGTCAGTGCCGGCTCCCAAAACGCCACCGTCGTGGACCCGTGGGGCGAACTGTCTTCGGAAACGGCCCGCACGGGCGCGCCGATCAGCCGGCCGAAGGACTGCCCGGGTTCAGACGCCGTGGCGGACGCCGCGATGAACACCGGTCCGGGATGCGAGCCGCCCGGGCTGTAGTAGGCACAGATCCGACGCAGCCGGCGCATGAGGTTTGCCACATGGGAGCCGAAGACGCCGCGGTAGCTGTGGGCTTCGTCCACGATCACGTAGCGGAGGCGCCGGAAGAACCTGGCCCACCAGGCATGGTTCGGGAGAATGCCGAAGTGCAGCATGTCCGGGTTGGCGAGGATGAAGTTCGCGTGGTCCCGGATCCAGCGCCTGGACGCGGGATCGGTGTCGCCGTCGTAGGTTTCGGCCCGGACTGTGGGGAGCTTCAGTGCCCTGATCGCTGCGAGCTGGTCGGCGGCGAGCGCCTTGGTCGGGGACAGGTAGAGGGTCACGGCCCCGTCGTCGTGGATTTTCCCGGGATCGGACAGGACCCTGAGCTCGGAACGGTGGATCGAGTCCAGGGCCGGCAGCTGATACGCCAGGGACTTGCCGGACGCGGTGCCGGTGGCGATGACCACGTTCTCTCCGCCGTGGGCCAGTTCGGCGGCCCGGACCTGGTGAAGGTAGGGCTCGTGGATGCCCAGGGAACCGTAGGCTGCCACGAGATCCGGGTGCGACCACTGTGGCCACGGAGCATTGACGGCCTGGCGGGCGGGGATCGTCCGCACATGACGCAGCTGTTCCGGGTCCGGACCTCGGCCCAGCAACGGAATCAAGGACTCATGCGGGTTCACTCACATATTCTTTCATCCGCCCTCAAATCGCCCATACCCGGCACGCAGCCCGGCACGCAGCCCGGCAGGCGCTGCGGCTTCGCGCGGTGGCTTCGGCGCGGCTGCCCGGCAAACGCGTTGCCCCGGGCGCAGGCCCGCCGGACGGCCGGCGCTCGCGGCGCCTCAGCCCACGGACAGGTCGGCCCCTTCGTCGGACGTCGACAACATCAGGACGTGGCACACCTCGCGCCAGCCGAGGTGCGAATAGAGTTTTTGGCCGTCCAGCGAGGCGAGCAGCAGCCCGGAGTCGACGTCGTGTTCGAACGCCTGGGCTGCCAGGGCCTTCATGATGAAGCTGCCCAGCCCCCGCCGCTGGTAAGCCTCTGACGTCACGATGTTGTCGAAGATGGCGGTATGTCCCACCACAAACACGCGTCCGCTCGCGGCGACGTCCTCGCCGGCGCTGACCACCGCGTGGTGGACGCCGTCCGTCCGGGACGTCTCGAGCCTGAGGTCGTCATCCGAAAGCCAGGGGTCCTCCGAATCCTGGGTCTCCATGTCCACGATCATCATGGTTTGGGAGGCCGAGGTGACATGCAGCCCATTCCGCTGCCCCAGCATGGTGAATCGGGCCACATCGTTGGTGAGGATGGTGAGGACCCGGGCCGGCGCTTCGGCCGTCTTTGCCGCCAGCGCCTCGAACTCCGCGTCGGACGGATCGTAGGCGAAGTACTCCCATTCGTGGGTGGTGTCACCGCGAAAGGCCGCGGGGAACCTGCCCTCCCTGCGCGTCTCATATCCGCGGCAGCCGGCCCATCCGGCAACCCAGATTTCCAGCAGGTGAGTGGTGTCTTCAACCATGGCGTCAAGACTCATGTGATGAGCGTATTCCAGCAGTGCCACAAGCAACAGGGGTCGGGTCGGGGGAAGCCGCTTGCTTATCCAATTGTGACTGTCGCCCGGCCGCCCGCCCCAGCAAGTACCCTTAAAAGCGTGGCTTTGAACAGGATTGTCCTCTTTTACGGATTCACCCCCCTGCCTGACCCGGACGCCGTCCGGCTCTGGCAGCGCGCCCTGTGCGAAAAACTCGGACTAACCGGCCGCATCATCCTTTCCAAGGACGGCATCAACGCCACGGTCGGCGGAGAACTGAACGCCGTGAAGCAGTACGTCAAAACCACGCGCGAGTACAAGGGCTTCCAGGGCATCGACGTGAAGTGGTCCGATGGCGGCGCGGCGGACTTCCCGCGGCTCAGCGTCAAGGTGCGGGACGAAATCGTTTCCTTCGGCGCCCCGGGCGAACTCAAAGTCGACGCCGGCGGAGTGGTGGGCGGCGGAACCCACCTCAAACCCGAGGAACTCCACGAACTCATTGAAGCCAAGAAACAGCAGGGCGACGAAGTCGTGTTCTTCGACGGCCGGAACGGGTTCGAGGCCCAGATCGGCAAGTTCAAGGACGCCGTCGTTCCCGATGTCGCCACCACCCACGACTTCATCAAGGAACTCGACTCCGGCAAATACGACGCCCTCAAGGACAAACCGGTTGTCACCTACTGCACCGGCGGCATCCGCTGCGAGGTGCTGTCGAGCCTCATGGTGAACCGCGGGTTCAAGGAGGTCTACCAGCTCGACGGCGGCATTGTCCGCTACGGCGAGGCCTTCAAGGACCAGGGCCTGTGGGAGGGCTCACTGTATGTGTTCGACAAGCGCATGCACGTCGAGTTCAGCGGGGACGCCAAGACGATCGGCGAGTGCGTCCGCTGCTCGGCACCCACGAGCAAGTTCGAAAACTGCTCGAATCCGTCCTGCCGGACCCTGACGCTCTATTGCGCCGGGTGCGCCGCGAGCCCCGATACCCTGCGGTGCCCCGAGGGCTGCGCCGCCTGAGGCGCGAGCCGGACATTTGGCCGGCCGGGAACCCTCAGATGCGGCTCACCCGGTACGCAAAGTTTGCCGGTGCGTTCGCATCCACTTTGATGGAGAGCGACGCATCTGCGGCCAGTTGCACCACGTTCACCCTGGACGTCCCGCACCGGAGGCTCAGGTCCACGAGTTCGTTCTCACCGTTCTCGATGGAAAAGGACACGCGGCGGGTGCTCCGGCAGGCCAGGGTCAGGGCGTAAGTACCCTTGGGCAGCTGGGCTGTAGTCTCTTTGCGCTCCTCGTCCGCCTCCAGCGTCCCGAAACCCGTCTGGAAGACCTGCCCCTCGGCGTCGGGCAGTACGGCATCGACCCAGTCATCCAGTTCCTCGCCCGTCACCGGCTCGTTGAGATGGGGGTCCTGGGGCAGGGCGGCGTCAGTGGTCGGCGGAGGGGCAGCGGAGGTCGATTCATCGTCCCAGTGGTCGGCACTGTATTCATAGGCGCAGCCGGACAGGGCTGCCCCGAGAAATACCGCAACTGAAAGCACCACGGCGGCCGCCGGGGTGCGCCGTCGCGGCACCCTGCTCGCCGGCACAGTTGGCATACCCTGAGATTAGGGCGGCCCGGAATCAAACGCCAGAGGCCAAAGGTCCGGGTCGGACAGGCCTTCAGGGGGGCGCCGGGCCGGACGCCACGAACCGGGCTGCGGCGGGTGCTACTCGGACGACGCCAGGTGGTACGCGTAGAGAAGCGGGGCATCCACACTGGACGTGCTGAGCGTGACCTTGCCCGCGGCGGGCACTTTGATGCGGGCGGTTTCGCGGCTGCCGTTGCAGGCGGCTCCGGCTTCGGCGAGCTGGCTGCCGTCCAGGCTGACGGCGAAGAACGCCTTCCCGCCGCCGTCGCAGGTCATGGTCAAGGTGTAGGTGCCGGCGGGCACGCCGGACGCGGTCCGGACGATCGGATCCCGGTTCAGGATTTTTCCGGCATCCTCCAGCACTGTTCCCGGGGCGGAGGGCAGCGCGGTGGCCTTCCACGCCGGGACATCGGCGCCCTCAATCGAACCGGCCGGGGAACATGCCGCTGCAGCCAGTACGACGACGGCGGCGGCCACGCCGCTGAGCGTCCGCCGGGCCAGACGGGCGGCCGGGACGTGGGAGGAAGGGAAAACCATGCCTCAAACTTACCGTCTCGCAGGCTCCCCTCCGGCCGCGCCGACGTCCCGGGCGCCCTCTCCCTGCGGGCCCTTGACTTTGACGCTGCGTCAAAGTTTAGAGTCGAAGCGACGGCCGGCAGCGACGGCCGGCAGCGACGGCCGGCAGCGATGGCCGGCAGCAGCCGGTCGGCACGGTAACAGCGGGGGTCCGAGGAACGCGGGCCTCGAAGGAGCAGAAGGGTGGAGGCATGGACTGGTCCGTTCAGCAGATCGCGAAATTGGCCGGCACCACCGGCCGGACTTTGCGTCACTACGACGACATTGGCCTGCTCAGGCCGAGCCGCACCGGCAACAACGGCTACCGGTACTACGGCCAGGAATCCCTGGTCCGTCTGCAACGGATCCTGCTCCTGCGCGACCTGGGGCTCGGGCTGCCGGCGATCGCGGACGTGCTCGGCAACGAGGCGGACGCGGAGCATGCACTGGGCCGGCACCTGGCGTGGCTGCTGCAGGAACAGGACAGGCTGGGGCGGCAGATTGCCGCGGTCCGTCACACCATTGAGGCATTGCAAACGGGAGGAAAGATCATGGCGGAGGAAATGTTCGACGGTTTCGACCACACCAAGTACCAGGAGGAAGTCCAGCAGCGGTGGGGCAAGGACGCCTATGCAAAGTCCGACACCTGGTGGCGCAGCATGGGGGCCGGGGAGAAGGCTGCCTGGACGGAACAGTCCCGGCAGCTCGGTGCCGAGTGGACGGCTGCTGCGGCGTCGGGAGTCCCGGCGGACAGCGCGCAGGCGCAGGACCTGGCCCGGCGCCACGTCGAATGGCTCAGGGGAATCCCCGGCACGCCGGCGTCACCCGCAGCGGGCGGCAGCCCGGCGGCAGGTGGTGGCATCAAGGGGTACGTGACGGGGCTCGGCGAGATGTACGTGGCCGATCCCAGGTTCGCCGCCAACTACGGCGGTGAGGACGGCGCCGCCTTCGTCCGGGACGCGCTGAAAATCTATGCCGAGAACGAGCTCTAGCCGGACCCGCACGCCCCAAGCCCAGCCCCGGCGCTGACGGGGCCAACCCAGGTCCCACCCCCGGGCCCGGCCCCCGGACTAAACTTGTCCGGTGACTTCCTCAGCGCAAGGCCCCGCCGCACCCTCCCGTTCAACGCAGGCTCCCGCAGCCCCGTTCACGGCCGGCAACACCCCGGACGCTCCGCGCAGCGACCTCGCCGGCCTCCTCGAGGCCCTGGCCGCGGACCTGCGTGCGATTGGCTACACCGTGGACGGGGTTGCGGAGCTGCTCGGCGAGGCCGCGCACTCGGCCCTGGGCCGGGACCAGCTCATCCCGGCCCTGATCGTCACCGGGCGTTCCCTCGGGGAGCCGGCGACGGCGGCGCTCGCCGTCGTCGTGCGTCTCTGGCTTCTGTCCGAGCCGCAGCCCGCGGCGACGCTCGACGCCGCCCTCCCCGGCATCCGTACCAAGGGGCTGGTGGAACTTGGGCTCGTGGAGCCTGCGGGCGGGGACCTGGTCCAGGCCAGGGTGGACCTCAGGCCGTACGGCTGGGACCCGACAGTGGGGGAAGACGGGACCAGCGCCGGCGGAGCAGACCTCTGGGTGGCCAGCGACCTCGCGGCCCACCAGCGCGCCGGCGTTCTTCGTCACGACCATGTCCTGGGGATTGGGCAGGCCTCCACCACCCTGGTCCAGGTCACCGCCCGCCGCCATGTTGCCAAGGCCCTCGATCTCGGCACCGGCTGCGGGATCCAGACCTTCCACCTGCTGCACCACGCCGAGCACGTGACAGCCACGGACATCTCCGAACGCGCCTTGGCGTTTACCCGGTTCAACCTGCTGCTCAACGCCGCCGAGCTGCACCTGGACCCGGCCGACCTTGACGCCCGCGTCAGCCTGAGGCTCGGATCCCTGCTGGACCCCGTCGCGGGGCAGGAGTTCGAGCTGGTGGTCTCCAACCCGCCCTTCGTCATCACCCCCCGCAGCCTGGGCGAGACCGCCACGGACCAGTTCACGTACCGCGACGGCGGCCTGCCGGGGGACGAGATTGTGTCCTCGCTGGTCCGTGTGCTGCCCTCGGTCCTTGCCCCGGGCGGAACGGCCCAGCTTCTGGGCAACTGGGAGATCACGGCCGGCGCCGGCTGGGCCGACCGGCCCCAGAGCTGGGCCGGCCCGGCCACCGACGTCTGGTTCATCCAGCGCGAGCAGGTGGGCCCCGAGCAGTACGCCGAGACCTGGCTGCAGGACGCCTCGGAAAGCCGCGACCGCCGGCTCTACGCGGACTCGTACGCGGCCTACCTGGACGACTTCGCCTCGCGCAATGTGGCCGGAATCGGCTTCGGCATGATCTGGCTGCGGAGGCCTGCCGACGGCGCGGGGCGGGTGCTGTCGCGCTTCGAGGAGATCACCTACCCGATCGAGCAGCCGGTAGGGCCACACCTGGGCGCCGCCGTCGAGCGTGCCGACTGGCTGGCCGGCCATGATCTGGCCGCCGCCCACCTGCTGGTCGCGGAGGACGTCACCGAAGAACGGCACCAGCGCCCCGGTGCGGAACACCCCGGCGTCATCCTGCTGCGGCAGGGTGCCGGGCTGCGCCGCACCAACCTGCTCAGTACCGAGCTGGCGGGCCTGGTCTCAGCGTGCGACGGCGACCTGTCCGTCGGGCAGATCATCGGCGCCCTCGAGGCGCTGCTGGGCGGCTACGAGGGGTTTGACAGCGCGGAGTTCCGTGCCGGCCTGCTCGAGGAAGTCGGGAACCTCGTCCGCGACGGCTTCCTGCTGCCTGCCTGATACCGTCGCGGCCGTGCCCGCCAACAACGGTTCGGCCGCGGCCTTGGCCGGCAACGCCGCGTACGCCGCTGCCCCGGCCGCCGCCTTGGCCGCCGCTGGAGTGTTGGCGGCGGAGTCCTCCCGGCCGAACCGCGGCAGGACGTACGCCGTGAGGGCGAGGGCCACCAGGGCCCCGACGGCGCCGGTGAGCACGAAGCTGACGCGGACCGGCACCAGGGCGCCCAGGAGACCGCCCAGGGCCAGCGCGCCAATGGAGACGGCACGCGTCATCCCGCCGACAATCGCCATCGCCTGGCCGCGCCCGCTTTCCGGAATCCGCAGGATCGCGATGGCCCCGAAACAGGCGTTCAGGACGCCGCAGGCCACTCCCGTCCCTGTGTAGGCCGCAAAAAGCAGTTCCACGCTCGGGACCATCCCGGTGAGGACCAGGCACGCCGAGGCTCCGGTCATGGCGGCCAGCAGCACGCGCAGGCGGACCCGCGGCGTCCTGATCCTGCCGGCCATCGCGGCCCCGGCCGCCATGCCGAGGCCGAAGGCTGCGGACAGGAGGCCGTACTGGATTTCGGTGGCGCCAAGCTCGTTGCGGGCCAGGAACACCTCGAGCACGTTGGTGGCTTCGCCGACGACGATGAAGAACATCGCCCCCAGGACCAGGGCCCAGACCAGGCTGTCCCGGCGGATCAGGCGCAGCCCGTCCAGCAGCGCGGGCTTCGCCTGGCCGGCACGTTCGGCCGCCGTGCCGCGCCGGGTCCGGATCAGCAGCGCGCCCAGCCCCATAGCGACGTAGCAGCCGCTGGCCACGGTGAACACCAGCCCGGTCCCGCCCCAGCCGCTGAGCAGGCCGCCCGCGGCGGGTCCTGCCATCCCCGCGATCATGATGGTCGCCTGCATGGTCCCCATGGCCCGGGGGGTGCGGTCCTCTCCGACGATCCGCGGCAGCAGGGCCTGCCAGGTGGGGCTGGCCACGGACTGGGCCGCGTCGAGCAGGAACGTCATGGCAAACAGCACGGGCAGATAGTTCTCCAGGTACTGCATGCCAAGCCCCATGCCGGCGACGGCGGCGGCGCTGACCGCCGAACTCGCCGTCGCCAGCGTGCGCGAATCCATGGTGTCGGCGAGCCGGCCGGCCCACGGGGCCAGGAGGACCAGCGGCAGCGCTGAGCACAGCAGGTACGCGGCCACGAGCCAGGGCCCGGCGACAGGAGTTTCGCCGGCGGCGGCCGCGTTCTGCAAATGCAGCATCACGCTGACGACGACGGCGCCCATCCCCGCCGTCGCCACGAACCGGGCGGTGCCGGCAATCAGGAAGTCGCGGTTGCGCCACAGGGGCGGCACGCCGGCTGCGGATGCCGGCAATTTATGAAGTGTATGTTTCATAAAAAGGAACCTAGTCCGGCGGCAAAACAAATGTCAAGCATTTCTTTCATAGTTTGGCGGGGCTGGATACACTGGAGGAGTGAACGCAGAAACCCCGACGGCGGAGTCAATGGCTCCGCCGGCCACCAGGCGCCGGCACCGTCCGGAGAAGCAAGTGGAAATCACCGACCCGAAGGCGATCCGTGCCTTGGCCCACGCCGCCCGGCTGGAGGTCATTTCCGAGCTGTATTCCACGCAGGTGAGCCGGACGGCCACCGAGCTTGCCGCGCAGACCGGGCTGACTCCCAGTGCCATGAGCTACCACCTGCGGGCACTGCAGAAGTGGGGCATCGTGATTCCCGCCGCCACCGCGGGGGATGCCCGGGAGCGGCGCTGGCAGGCCGCCGGTACAGATTTCACCATCCACTCGCTGGGGGGAGTGGCCAGCCCCGAGCTCGCCGTCCTGGACCTCGAGCTCGACGCCTACCGCCGCCGGGTCCGTGCCTACGCCACGGCCCGCAACGCCCGGCGCGAGAGCGGCGACACCGCCGACGGGCCGTCCTCGGTAGTACTGGCCAGCAATCTGCTGTACCTGACGCCGGACCAGCGGGCCGAACTGACGCGGCGGATCTTCGACCTGCTGCGGGACTACGAACTGGAGGATCCGGACCACCTGCCCGAAGGTGCCGAACGCATGGCCACGATGTGGTCGATGATTCCGGACGACCGCGGCCCGGCGGCCGCCGCAAAACCCGCCGCCGCAAAACCCGCCCCCGTCAAGCCCGCCGCCGGCAAGGGCTGAGCCGCCGCCGGGGAGGGCTGAGCCCGCCGCCGGGAAGGCCTGAACCGGTCGCGGGCACGGCGCTGAACCGCTTCCGGAGTGCGCTCAGGGGCCGGCCGGCACGTGGCCCTATTGCGGCCGGAAGCCGCATCCGCCGGGCCGTCATTTCCGGCCGGATGCGCGGGATTCTGCAAAATATGGTGAACTAGGCGGGTATGGGCGCATCTGCCCGAGCCACCTTTTTCTGTAGGAGCACCGTGCCAAGCAAGGCCAAAACCGGCAAGAAACTCGTGATTGTGGAGTCTCCCGCCAAGAGCAAGACCATCGCCAAGTACCTCGGCGAAGGCTTCATTGTGGAGGCCTCCATCGGTCACATCCGCGACCTCCCGCAGCCCTCGGAGCTCCCCGCGGAACTGAAGAAGACCCCGCTGGGCAAGTTCGCCGTCGACATCGACAACGACTTCAAGCCTTACTACGTGGTGTCCTCGGACAAGAAGAAGAAGGTCGCCGAGCTCAAGGCGCAGCTCAAAGACGCCGACGCTCTCTATCTCGCAACCGATGGGGACCGCGAGGGCGAGGCCATCGCGTGGCACCTGCTCGAAGTGCTCAAGCCCAAGGTTCCCGTCTACCGGATGACCTTCGGTGAAATCACCAAGGAAGCCATCCACCGCGCCATGGACAACCTGCGCGATGTCGACCAGGACCTGGTGGACGCCCAGGAGACCCGGCGCGTCCTGGACCGGCTCTACGGTTATGAGATCTCCCCGGTGCTGTGGCGCAAGGTGGCCCGTGGCCTCTCCGCCGGCCGTGTGCAGTCCGTTGTCACCCGCATGGTGGTGGACCGCGAACGCGAGCGGATGGCCTTCAAGGCCGCCTCCTACTGGGACCTCACCGGCCAGTTCGGCGCCGGCGCCGGCTCCTTCAAAGCCAAGCTCGCCGCCGTCGACGGCGCCAAGGTCGCCAGCGGCCGGGACTTCAACGACAACGGCGAGCTCACCTCCCGCAACGCCGTCCACCTCAACGAGGAACTCGCCACCTCGCTCGCGGCGGGGCTGCAGGACGCCGACTTCCGCGTCCGCTCCGTCGACACCAAGCCGTACACCCGCCGCCCGGCGGCACCGTTCACCACCTCCACCCTGCAGCAGGAGGCCGGCCGCAAGCTGCGCTTCTCCTCGAAGAGCACGATGCAGGTGGCCCAGCGGCTCTACGAAAACGGCTACATCACCTATATGCGTACGGACTCGTCCGCGCTGAGCAACGAGGCCGTCACGGCCGCCCGGCGCCAGGCCTCCGAGCTGTACGGCCCCGAGTACGTGCCGCAGTCGCCGCGGGTCTACAGCGGCAAGGCAGCGAACGCGCAGGAAGCCCACGAGGCCATCCGTCCCGCCGGCGACTCCTTCCGCACCCCGGCCCAGGTGGCCCAGCAGCTCTCCGGCGACGAATTCCGCCTCTATGAGCTCATCTGGAAGCGCACGGTCGCCTCGCAGATGGCTGATGCCAAGGGCTCCACCGCCACGATCCGTCTCGGCGCCGTCACCGTTGGTGACCCGGCCGACCGCCGCGACGCCGAGTTCTCGGCGTCGGGCACCGTCATCACCTTCCCCGGCTTCCTCGCCGCGTACGAAGAAGGCAAGGACGAAAGCCGCGGCGACGACGAGTCCGAGGAAGCACGCCGGCTGCCCAACGTGGCCAAGGACGACGCGCTCACTGCCAGCGACATTGTCGCCGTCGGCCACGAAACCTCGCCGCCGCCGCGCTACACCGAAGCCTCGCTGACTGCGGAGCTGGAAAAGAAGGGCATCGGCCGCCCGTCGACCTATGCCTCCACCATCTCCACGATCCAGGACCGCGGCTACGTCCGGAAGCAGGGCTCCGCGCTGGTCCCGAGCTGGATCGCGTTCTCCGTGATCCGGCTCCTCGAACAGCACTTCCACGACTACGTGGACTACGAGTTCACGGCCGACATGGAAGCGGACCTGGACAAGATCGCCAACGGCCAGGCGGCCGGACCCGCGTGGCTCAAGCACTTCTACTTCGGGGAGGACTCCGAGCCCGGCCTGCTGAGCATCGTGAACAACCTCGGCGAGATCGATGCCCGCGAGATCAACTCCATCCCCATCACGGACGCGATCACCCTCCGGGTCGGCAAGTTCGGCCCGTACCTGGAAAGCTCCACCGCGACGGTGGATCCCGAGACCGGCGAAGTGGTTGAGGCGGCCCGCGCCAACGTCCCCGAGGACCTGGCCCCGGACGAGCTCACGGCCGCCAAAGCCGTTGAACTCATGGAGACCGCTGCCCCGGAGGAGCGCGTCCTCGGCGCGGACCCGCACACCGGGCACACGATCGTGGCCAAGAATGGCCGCTACGGCGCCTACGTCACCGAGATCATCCCGGAGATGACCGAGGAACAGCTGGCCAACCAGCCCGTTGAGTACTACAAGAACGGCAAGCCCAAGCCGCCGAAGAAGCCCGTCAAGGCCAAGCCGCGCACCGGGTCCCTGTTCGCGTCCATGAGCGTGGACACCATCACGCTGGACGAGGCGTTGCAGCTCATGAGCCTGCCCCGCGTGCTTGGCCAGGACGCCGACGGCAACCCGATCACGGTGCAGAACGGCCGGTTCGGCCCGTACCTGAAGAAGGGCACGGACTCCCGCTCCATCGGCTCCGAAGAGGAGATCTTCACGATCACGCTTGAGGCGGCGCTGGAGATCTACTCGCAGCCCAAGCAGCGCGGCGCCCGTGCCGCCGTGCCGCCGCTGGCCGAATTCGGACCGGACCCGGTCTCGGAGAAGAACATCGTGGTGAAGGAAGGCCGGTTCGGCCCGTACATCACCGACGGCATCACCAACATCACCGTGCCGCGCACCACCTCGATCGAGGAGCTGACCCGGGAACGCGCCGTCGAACTCCTCGCGGAGAAGCGGGCCAAGGGCCCGGTCAAGCGCACGACGACGGCCCGCAAGGCGCCCGCACGGAAGGCCCCGGCCAAGAAGTAGGCAGCACGCCGAAATCGCCGGAAACCTGCCGATTCGCCGGAAAATACCGGCGAATCCGCAGGTTTCCGGCGATTTTGCGTTTGCGGACGGGCCGTGGACGTGATCGAGTAGGAATATGACTGAACAGCCCGCACACCTGGACAACCAGCCGCTGAACGAACTCGAGGAGCAGCTCGCCCGGGGGGAGCAGCCGGACGCCAACCCGGTGGACGTGATCCTGGCCTTCCTCAACAACGAGGTCTATGTGGTCAGCTCCGACGCCCTCGAGGGCCCCGACTCGCAGGTGGAGCCGCTGGTCCTCGCCAACTCCTCCGGCAAGCCCGTTCTGGCCGTTTTCTCGCACCCGAGCCGCGTCACCGAGCAGTATCTCGCCGCCGCCCCGAACGTGCTGGGCACGCAGGGCGCCGCGATCATCGGTAACCTCGGCGCCGAGCTCGGCATGGTGATCAACCCCGGCGCCGCCTACGGTTTTGAAATCGACCCGGAGGGCGTGGCCAACATCCGCCGCGACTTCAAGCCAACGGACGAGCCCGCTGACGGCACTGCCGACCCGGCTTAGGCCCGTCATCGGCCAGACTGCGACGGCGTTATTCTTCGCGAATACCGCCGTCGCAGCTAGGCCGGCCGCTCCGTGGGGGGAATAATGGCAGCATGCGTCTAGGCGTCCTCGACATCGGGTCCAACACTGTCCATCTCCTGCTGGTCGACGCCCATCCCGGCGCCCGCCCGGTCCCCTACGCCTCGCATAAGCGGCGGCTGTCGCTCGTGCAGTACCTCGACGACGACGGCAACATCGACGACGACGGGCAGCATGAACTGGTCGAGTTCGTCCTCGAGGCGTGGGAATTCGCGGCCAAGCACAAAGCCGACGACCTCCTCGCGTTCTGCACCTCGGCCATCCGCGAGGCCACCAACGGCGCTGACGTCCTGGCCCGCGTCAAACATGAAACCACCGTCACCCTCCGGGAACTCACGGGCAGCGAAGAGGCGTCCATGACCTTCTTCGCCGTCCGGCGCTGGTACGGCTGGGGTGCCGGGCCCATCCTGAACCTGGACATCGGCGGCGGCTCCTTCGAGATGGCCCTCGGACAGGACGAGCTGCCCGAGCTGGCGATGTCCGTTCCGCTCGGCGCCAGCCGGCTGACGCGCGACTGGCTGCCCGAGGACCCGCCCTCGGCCAAGAGCATCAAGGAGCTGCGCCGCTACATCCGCTCCACGCTCAAGCCCGCGGTGCGCAAATTCGAGAAGCTGGGCCCGCCCAACCTCGTCGCGGGCACGTCCAAGACATTCCGGTCCCTCGCCAGGATTGCCGGGGCCGCCCCCAGCGGCGCCGGGCCCTACGTCAAGCGGGAGCTGCTGGCCCTCGACCTCGGGCTCTGGGCGCAGCGGATCTCGGCCATGGAGATAGGGGACAGGCTCCACCTGCCCGGCGTCTCCGAGGCCCGCGCGCCGCAGGTCCTCGCCGGCGCCCTCGTCGCGGAAGCGGCACTGGAAATGTTCAAGTTCGACAGCATGGTGACCTGCCCGTGGGCCCTGCGTGAAGGACTCATCCTCCGCCGCCTGGACCAGCTGGTGTTTGAGGGGCCGATCGATCCCCCGCCGCATGTGGCAGAGCAACCGCCGGCGCGGCTTCAGTCGCCGGAAAAGGCTCTCTGAGACGGCTTGGGCCAGCGGCGGGTGTCGAGACTGTGTCGATCCGGAGCGTCCTCGATCGTGTAAGTGCTGAGAGGCCGGCACGGCGCCGGCCGATTCGACAAGGAGGCACCCGAAATGACGCAGTACCTGCTCAGCATTTACCAGCCGGACGGCCCTGCCCCGGACCCTGAGTTCCTCGAACCCATCATGCGTGACCTGGCGGCCCTGAACCATGAAATGCAGGCGGCGGGGGCCTGGGTGTTCGCCGCGGGTCTCCACCCGGCGGAGTCCGCGACAGTCCTGCGGCCCAACGGTGGCGAGATCCTGGTGACCGACGGGCCGTTCACCGAAGGCAAGGAGCACCTCGGCGGATTCACCGTGATCGAGGCCGAGGATCTGGACGCGGCCCTTGGCTGGGCAAGGAAGCTGGCCGGCGCCACCACACTTCCCGTCGAAGTCCGTCCGTTCCAGCACTAGCCGCCGGTCGGGGGTGCTGGTGTGGGTGAGCGCCGTGGACATGAGGCAGCGACCGAGGCGGACATCGCCCGGGTGTTCCGGCGCGAGTACGGCCGCGCCGTAGCCGTTCTGACGCGGACGTTCGGGAACATCGATATTGCCGAGGACGCCGTCCAGGATGCCTTTGCCTCGGCGGTCCAGCACTGGCCCTCGGCCGGCATCCCGCCCAGCCCGGCTGGCTGGATCATCACGACGGCACGGCACCGGGCGATTGACCGGCTGCGGCGGGAAGCCTCACGCGAGGACAAGCACGCACAGGCGGCCCTGCTCGCGGCGGTGCGGTCCGGGGCCGGACCCGCGCCGGCCGCCGAAGAGCAGTTCCTGGCGGAACAGTCAGGGGTCGAGGACGTGGACGACGATACTTTGCGGCTGATTTTCACGTGCTGCCATCCTGCCCTGGCCGGGTCCGCCCAGGTGGCGCTGACGCTGCGGCTTCTGGGTGGATTGACGACGGCGGAAATCGCCAGGGCCTTCCTGGTTCCGGAAGCGACCACGGCGCAGCGGCTGGTCCGGGCCAAAGCGAAAATCCGGGATGCCAAGGTCCCATACCGGGTCCCGCAGGGCGCCGACCTGCCCGAACGGCTGCAATCGGTGCTGGCGGTGGTCTACCTCATCTTCAACGAGGGCTACACCGCGGGCCCCGCCGACGGCCCGGAACGTACGGAGCTCTGCACGGAAGCCATCCGGCTCGGCAGGCTGTTGGCGTCGCTGATGCCGGACGAACCGGAAGCGGCGGGACTGCTGGCGCTGATGCTGCTCATCGAGTCCCGCCGCGCCGCGCGATTCACGCCCGACGGGGGACTGGTGCTGCTCGCGGCCCAGGACCGGGGGCACTGGGACAGCGCCCTGGCCGCCGAAGGCCGTGAGCTGGTGCGCCGGTGCCTGCGCCGGAACCAGCCGGGACCGTATCAGCTCCAGGCGGCGATCAACGCCGTCCACAGCGACGCCGCGGCCGCCGGGGACACCGACTGGGCGCAGATCCTGCAGTTGTATGACCAGCTTCTGGCCGTCGCGCCGGGTCCTGTCGTGGCGCTGAACCGCGCCGTGGCCCTGGCAGAGCTCCACGGGCCCGTTGCCGGGCTGGCGGCGGTCGAGGGCCTGGGACTGGACACCTACTACCTCTTCCACGCCGTCCGCGCCGACTTCCTGGTGCGTCTGCGCCGCTATCCGGAGGCCGCCGAAGGCTACAGGCGGGCGCTGGCGCTTGCCGGCAGCGCCGCGGAACGCCGGTTCCTGGAAGGCAAGCTCCGCAGCCCGGTGTTCGGCGGGGCCGCAGACGGGTAGAAAGCAGACGGTTGGAAACCTGGGCCGGGCCGCGCCCCGTGGCGGGCCCGTTCGCGCCGGTTAAAAGAGTGGGGCCGGGCGATCTGGAGCAGGACTTGGGGGAACTCTGCTGCAAATCGCCCGGCGCACCGCCGGCTCCGGGGGAACCGGCTATCATCACTCGCACCTGTTGAGGCACTTTTAAAGTTAGTGGCCGATCATGGGTGCGCAGCGAGTTTTCCCTGTGTGTTCGCTGGCAATCCGACGGCGTCCCCGGGGGTGGTGGCCGGCTCCGCCGCGGGGGCTTTTAACGGCAAAGGCACCGGCGGTCCGCCGCGGGAAAATGGGAAAACCCGCTGCAACCACCGGTGCCGTGCAGGCATCCGCATGCCTGCTGCATCACTCGCACCCTCAATGAGGTAGTTACAACGTTAGGTTCCAAAGTTGTGCGCTGACTGCGCTGAAGGTGGGAGCTGGCTGGGAATCACGTCAGACTGCAATGATGGGGACATGAGCAACCGAATCGCATTCCTGGGCTGTGGGTCAATGAACGAGGCAATTATGGCGGGGCTGATCGACGGCGGCGTCGACCCGGGCGACATTGTCGCAACCGTCCGCCGGGCCGGGCGCGCGGCCGAGCTGGCCCAGCGCCACCCCGGGATCACCGCCATCGCGGGCGAAGAAGAGCCGGACAACAATAAACAGGCCGCCACCGGCTCCGCCGTCGTGATCCTGGGCGTCAAACCCGTGGGGATCGCGGACCTGGCCCGGGAAATCAGCGGGTCCCTTTCTCCGGGCACGATCGTCATCAGCGTTGCGGCCGCCGTGTCACTGGAGCAGCTGGAGGCGGCGCTGCCGGCCGGCCAGCCCGTCATCCGCACGATGCCGAACACGCCGGCGAAGCTGGGCCGCGGCGTGGTCTCCGTCTCGCCCGGGACCAGCTGCTCCGCCGGGCAGCTCCAGCGCGCCAAGGACATCCTCGCCGCCGCCGGCACGGTCGTGGAGATCCCGGAAGAGCAGGTGGACGCCCTCTCCGCGATCAGCGGCTCGGGCCCGGCCTACGCCTTCTACCTGGCGGAGGCCATGGCCGAGGCCGGGGCACGACTGGGCCTGGACCCGGAGCTGTCGCTGTTGCTGGCCCGCGAGACCGTCGCCGGGGCGGGCTTCATGCTGGCTGAGCCCGGCGCGGATCCTGCCGCATTGCGCAAGGCGGTCACGAGCCCGAACGGCACCACGGAACGGGCCATCGCCACCTTTGACGAGCGCGGACTGCCGGCCATCATTGCCGACGGCGCCCGCGCGGCGGCTGAGCGCGCCGCAGAAATCACCCGACAGCTCGCCTGAGCCGGCCCGGGCAGGCCCTGGAGCCGCGGCCCTGGAGCCGCAGCCCTGGGAGCCGCAGGCTCCGGCTGTGGCCTAGGGGCGGGCAGCGAACCGTTCGAGCAGGTCCACGTGGCCCGAAACGATGAGCATGTCCCGCGAAGAAACCTTGGTTTCCGGCCGCGCGTAGGTGAAGTCCTCGCCCGGGGACTTCACGCCCACAATCGTGACGCCGTACTTGGACCGGACCTTGGACTCGTCCAGGGTGAAGCCCACGGTCTCGCGCGGCGGATACATCTTGACGATCGCGAAGTCGTCGTCAAACTCGATGAAGTCCAGCATGCGCCCGGAGACCAGGTGCGCGGCGCGGACGCCGGCGTCGGCCTCCGGGTAGATGACGTGGTTGGCGCCGATGCGGGTGAGGATCTTGCCGTGCGAGGGCGTGATCGCCTTGACCCAGAGGTGTTCGATTCCCAGGTCCACGAGGTTCACCGTGATCAGCACCGAGGATTCGATCGAGGTGCCCACGCCCACGACGGCGGAACTGAATTCCTGGGCGCCGAGCTGGCGGAGGGCATCGATGTTGGTGGCGTCGGCTTCCACCACGTGCGTCAGGACGCTCGCCCACTTCTGGACGAGGGCGCGGTCGCGTTCAATGGCCAGGACCTCCCGGCCCTGCTTGACCAGCTGTTCTGCGGTGGATGCACCAAAACGGCCCAGCCCGATCACCAGCACGGGGGCGTTGTGGGCGGGGCGGTTGACGGCGCCTGAGGAACTAGCCAATGATCGGTCTCTCTTCCGGGTAGTGGTACAGCTGGCTGCGCTGGCGCAGGGCCAGGCCGGCGGCAAGGGTGACCGTCCCGACGCGCCCGGCGAACATGAGCAAAGCGAGGACGTAGACCCCCTCCGGCGGCAACTCTGCACTGAGGTTGGTGCTGAGGCCCACCGTGGCGAAGGCGGAAATGGTTTCAAACAGGACCCGGTCCAGGGATGCATGGCTGATATGCAGGAGCAGGAGGGCCGAGACCGAGACGAGGGTGGCGCCGGCGACGATCACCGAGATGGCTACGCGCATGGTGCCCTCGGGGATGGTGCGGCCGTAGATCTTCACGTCCGCGTCGCCGCGGGCCTCGGCGGTGATCGCCAGGAACATTACGGCGATGGTGGTGACCTTGATGCCGCCGGCCGTGGATGCGGAACCTCCGCCGGCGAACATGAGGGCATCGGAGAGCAACATGGTGGTGGACTCCATGTGGTTCTGGTCCACGAGGTTGAAGCCGCCGGAGCGCAACATGACTGAGGCAAAGAGCGCATGCGTGATCTTGTCGCCGAGGTCCATGTCCCCGATGGTGCGCAGGTTGTCCCACTCCAGGAAGCCCCAGAGGACCGTGCCGGCGGCCAGGAGAATGAAGGACACCTGGATGGTCAGCTTGGTGTGGAGGTTCCATTTCTTCCACCGGAACCCGTTCTGGTGCAGCACCATGACCACAGGGAAGCCCAGGCTGCCCAGGAATACCCCGAGCATCAACGGGACGAGGATCCAGAGATCGGTTTCGTACGGCACGATTCCGTCCGAATGCGGCGTGAATCCGGCGTTGTTGAACGATGAAATGGCATAGAAGACCCCGTGCCAGACGGCCTGCGGGAAGCTCTCCCCGAGGACCAGGAAGCGGGGGATCAGGGTCACGGCCAGGGCGGCCTCGATCACCACGGAGGTCACGATCACGATCCGGAGCAGCGTACCGACTTCGCCAAGCCGGCCGGCATTCATGGCCTCCTGGGCGATCAGCTTGCCGCGGACACCGAGTCTCTTGCTGACCATGAGCGCCAGCAGCGACGCGAGGGTCAAGGTGCCCAGGCCGCCCACGAAAATGCCGACCAGGATCACGAGCTGGCCGAAGAAGGACCAGTGCACAGCCGTGGAGACCACGGTCAGTCCCGTGACGCAGACAGCGGACGCCGCGGTGAAGAACGCCTGATGCAGTGGTGTGACTTGTCCGGTCGCGGAAGCCATGGGCAGCGAGAGCAAAGCGGTGAAGACCAGAATCACGACGCCGAACGCCGAGAGCGCCAGGCGGGCGGGCGAGCTGTTCGCGATGCTGTCAATGAAGTCGCGCAGGCGTGTGAAGATCCACAGGCCTTCCCGCTCCGGCATGCCTGGCTGCCAGCTGGCCGGGCTCGTGGACCTCGACTGGCTTTGCGTCATGTTCTTCCTCGGTTGAAACTTCTTCCCCAAGTAGTAAACCACTAAACACCGGGTAATGGCCGGGGGAACGCCCGTGCGCGCGCGGGAAGCCGGGGACGGCTCGGGTAGCCTGTGATTGATGACATTCCTGCCCGGACTCGCTCAGACCGCGCTGCCAACGACGGTGGTGTGGGCCCCAGCCATGACTGCCTACAACTTTGGCCACTCCCACCCGATGGCGCCGGAGCGCATGGAGCTCACAGCGAAGCTGGCCGGCAGCCTTGGACTGCTGGATCTGGACCACGTCACGGTAGCGGCTCCTGACGTCGCCACCGACGCGGAGCTGTGCGCGGTCCACAGCCCGGAGTTTGTGGCCGCCGTGCGGCGCGTGAGCGCAAACCCGGACACGTCCGACCACGCCAGGGGTCTCGGAACCGAGGATGACCCCGCCTTTGCCGGCATGCACGAAGCCAGTGCCCGGCTGGCCGGCGGCTCCCTGCTGGCGGCCGCAGCTGTCCTGGACGGCAGCGCCGTGCGGGCCGTGAACTTCGGCGGCGGGATGCACCACGCCTCCCGGGACCGCGCCAGCGGTTTTTGCATCTACAACGACGCCGCCCTCGCGGTCCAGCGGCTGCTCGACGGCGGCGTCCGGCGGGTGGCCTACGTCGACGTCGATGCGCACCACGGCGACGGCACGCAAAGCATCTTCTGGGACGATCCGCGCGTCCTGACCATTTCGCTGCACGAATCCGGACTGACCCTCTTCCCGGGCACCGGGTTTGCCAACGAGATCGGCGGACCGAACGCGCAGGGCAGCGCCGTGAACGTCGCCCTCCCGGCCGGCACCGTCGACGCCGGGTGGCTGCGGGCCTTCCACGCCGTCGTGCCCCAGCTCATTGGCGCGTTCGAACCGGAAGTGATCGTCAGCCAGCACGGCTGCGACTCGCACCGGCTTGACCCGCTCACCCACCTGAACATCAGCGTGGACGGCCAGCGCGAGGCCGCCACGGCGATAGGAAACCTCGCCGCACGCTACTGCGAGAACCGGTGGATTTCCACCGGGGGCGGCGGCTACAACGTGGTCAGCGTGGTGCCGCGGTCCTGGAGCCACCTCATAGCCATCGCCGCCGGCCGCCCGGTGCCGCTGCGCACCCCGGTTCCGGAGGATTGGCGCAACTACGTCAAAGACAAATATGGCGCCAGGTTCGGCGTGGAGCCCCCCGAGACGATGGGCGACGACGTGGACCTCTGGTGGCGGTCCTGGGAAGTGGGTTTTGACCCCAACGACGAGGTGGACCGCACCATCATGGCCACCCGCAAGGAAGTGTTTCCCCTGCACGGACTGGACCCCTGGTTCGACTGAATCCGGGCCGGGCTTGGGGGCTTGCACCAACGCAACAATTCGTGGATGCCATCTGGCGTATATGTCGCTAGTGTGGAGGGCATGGTGACAGACGACGTATTTGCCGTCATTGCTGAGGCAACCAGGCGTGACATTCTGATAGCCCTCCGCAAGGGGGACAAAGCGGTGGGGGAACTGGTCCAGGAGCTTGAAGCAAGCCAGCCCACCATTTCCAAACATCTCAAAGTCCTCCGGGAAGCGGACCTGGTGAGCATGCGCGCCCAGGGCCAGAAGCGGTATTACACGCTCAACCCCAAGCCGCTCACCGGGATCGCCACCTGGCTGCAGGCGTTCGACGTCGGCCCCGCCGCGACGGCGGACGCGGCCGCCGCCCTCCACGCCGAAGCCGGCCCCGCAGCCGTCCCGGAAGGTCTGGCCGCCGCCGCTGTTCCGCAACCAGCCGTCCCACAACCGGTCGCCGCGCAACCCGCCGCAGCACTGGCGGGCCGCCCTGCCGGCAGCCCGCTGAGCCCCGCCGTCGTCATCCCGGTGGGAACGGCGGGGGAAGACAAGATGCCCCAGCAGATCGGGCGGACCGTGGGCCGGGCCGCCACCAGAGCCGCCGATCTCCTGGCCAACCTGCCCAAATTCGGCCGCAAGAAGTAGGCTTTCCTGCCCCGCGTATGCCGCCCTGGGTATGCGCGCGGCCATCCGCTCCACCCAAAGGCACCTGGCCGATCTTTCGGGCGCCAGGGGCTTGTCAGAGGTGCTAGGTGCGGAGAATCCGCACGTGCTCGGGGGTGAGGTCCGCGACCCGGCTGACGCCCAGCAGTGCCATGGTGCGTTCCATGTCCTTCTCCAGGATTTGGAGCGCACGGTCCACACCGGCCCGACCGCCGGCCATGAGCCCGTACAGGTAGGCACGGCCGATCAGCGTGAAGTCGGCGCCCAGGGCGAGGGCGGCGATAATGTCCGCGCCGTTCATGATGCCGGTGTCCAGGATGATCGCTGCGTCGCTGTGGTCGGCCTTTAGTGCCGCGGAGACCTCCGGGAGCAGGTGGAACGGGATCGGTGCCCGGTCCAGCTGGCGGCCGCCGTGGTTGGAGAGCACAATCCCGTCCGCGCCATGGTCCACCACCTTGCGGGCGTCGTCGACCGTCTGGATGCCCTTGACCACGAGCTTGCCCTTCCACGTCTCGCGCAGCCAGTCGAGGTCGGCAAAGGTCAGGGTGGGATCGAACATGGAGTTGATGAGGTCCGCGACCGTGCCCGTGTAGCGGGAGAGCGACGCGAAGGTCAGCGGCTCGTGGGTGAGGAAGTTGAACCACCACGCGGGCCGGTAGGACGCATCCAGGACGGTCTTGAGGGTCAGGGCGGGCGGGATGGTCATGCCGTTGCGGACGTCGCGGAGCCTGGCGCCGGCGACGGCGGTGTCGACAGTGACCATGAGGGTGTCGTTGCCCGCCGCGGCGGCGCGTTGGATCAGTTCCAGGGAACGTTCCCGGTCCGTCCACAGGTACAGCTGGAACCAGTTGCGGCCCGTGGGTGCGGCGGCGGCCACGTCCTCGAGCGACGCCGTGCCCATGGTGGAGAGGGTGTACGGAATGCCGGCGGCTGCGGCGGCCTGGGAACCGGCGTATTCGCCCTCGGACTGCATCATCCGGGTGAAGCCGGTGGGCGCGATCCCCACCGGGAGGCGGGACGGCCCGCCCAGGATGTCAGTGCTGAGGTCGATGCTGGAGACGTCCCGCAGGACCCCGGGCCGGAATTCGATGTCCACGAACGCCTGGCGGGCGCGGCGGAGGGAGATTTCGGCCTCGGCGGCGCCATCCGTGTAGTCGAAGGGCGCCTGGGGTGTGCGGCGCTTGGCCATGTCCCGCAGGTCCCAGATGGTGCTGGCACGGCGCAGCCTGGCGGACCGGCTGAATTCCGGCTTCTTGAACTGCATCAGGGGAGCAAGGTCGGCGTACTTGGGCACGCGGCGCTTCAGCGCGGCAGGGAGCCCGCCGGCGGCCGCGGCTGTGTGGTGCCCGGATGCGGAGACCGCAGGGCCAGGGGCCGTGGCCGCGGGAGTGGTCGGAGCCTCGGGGTTGCCGGGCGGGACGGTGTGCGTCATGGCTGCCTCCATTTGCGGATCGGATGCTGTGCTGGGTTTCCCCACACTCTAGGTGGTGCCGGTGTGCGTCGAGATGTCATTTCGCGGCAGTTCCGGCGAACACCGCCGCGACGTGCCTGCCCGGCGACCACGGACCTGGTCCTGGCCGCCCGGAACTGGCCGCCCGTGGATTGTTACGTCCGGCGTTTGCTCCGGCCGCGGCTCCAGGGCTATGGTCAACGCTATGACTAACCGTTGGTATGCGTATTTTTCGTTGGCTCTGGAGGGGCCCGCGTCTAACTGACACGCATCCAACTTTCCTTCAGAGCCAACAGGGCAGAGATTATTCTCTGCCCTTCGCCATTTCTTCGGCGGGTTCTGACCAGGGCCCGCTCCGCACCCGGAACAGGACCCGAATATGAGCATCGAAGCAGCCACCGGCCCCCAACACTCCACCTCGAACCTGCGCGTCAGCGAGTTCACCCCGCTGCCCACCCCGCAGGACCTCATGGCGGAACTGCCCCTGGAGGCCCGCCTGGCCGAGGTGGTCGGGCGGGGCCGGGACGAGGTCCGGGCCATCATGGACGGTGTGGACGACAGGCTGCTCGTCATCGTCGGCCCCTGCTCCATCCACGACCCCAAGGCGGGCCTGGAATACGCCCGCCGGCTGGTCAGCCAGGCAGAGAAGCACCGCGAAGACCTGCTGATCGTCATGCGCACCTACTTCGAAAAGCCGCGCACCACGGTGGGCTGGAAGGGCCTGATCAACGACCCCCGGCTGGACGGCAGCCACGACATCGCCGCGGGCCTGCGCGCGGCCCGGTCCTTCCTGCGCCAGGTCACCGCCCTCGGCCTGCCCACCGCCACCGAGTTCCTTGAGCCAATCAGCCCCCAGTACGTCGCGGACCTGGTCGCCTGGGGCGCGATCGGCGCCCGCACCACGGAGAGCCAGATCCACCGCCAGCTGGCCTCCGGGCTGTCGATGCCGATCGGCTTCAAGAACGGGACCGACGGCGATCTCCAGGTGGCGCTGGACGCGTGCAGCGCCGCCGCTGCCGCCCAGGCGTTCCTCGGGATCGACGACGGCGGCCGGGCGGCGCTTGTGGCTACCGCCGGCAACCCGGACACCCACGTCATCCTCCGCGGCGGACGCAAGGGCCCCAACTACTCAGCCGCCGATGTTGAAGCGGCCTCAGCGAAACTCGCCGCGAAGCAGCTCAACCCCCGTCTGATCGTCGACGCCAGCCACGCCAACAGCGGCAAAAACCACCACCGCCAGGCCGAGGTCGCCCTCGAAATCGGTGCGCAGCTGGAAAATGCCGGAGCCGCCGCCGGGGCCATCGCCGGCGTCATGCTCGAGAGCTTCCTGGTGGGCGGGGCCCAGAACCTTGATGTCAACGCCGTTACCGGCTCCGGACGGGACGGGCTGGTCTACGGTCAGAGCGTCACTGATGCCTGCATGGACTGGGACGTGACGGCGTCGGTACTGGGCCAGCTGGCCGCCTCGGCCCGCACGCGGCGGACCCGTGCCTGAGGGAGGAGCAGGGGGAGGAGCGTGCCGCGGGATTTTCGAGATTCCTGCGGAAATCGTGTGGGGATTCCTGAGGAAGTCTTTCACTTTGGCACCATGAGCAACTAGTGTTGCTATCACATGGTTGTTTGATGGCTCAGCATCGGCACACCGCCATGTCAACAGGTGGGGCTGCCGTTCGCTTGAGCAAAGGAATAGGGAAATGTCTACGGAGGCCAACTTCTCCAAGGCCCGTTTTTTGACCGTGGCCGAAGTCGCGGAACTTATGCGGGTATCGAAAATGACTGTGTACCGTCTTGTGCATTCGGGGGAGATGCCGGCCGTGCGGTTCGGCCGCTCCTACCGCGTGCCGGAAAACGCCGTCGAGCAGTACCTCAAAGGTGCCGTCGTCGACCGGAATGACGGCCACGCCGGAACTGGCTGATCAGTCAGCGGCAACAATCACAGCGTGAATCGACCGCTTTGGGCCCCGCACGGGGCCCGCGGTCGTGGGGTGCCTCGCGGAGGCGGTACCCTGTTAAGGAACGTTTTACGTCATTGTAAGAACCTGTCAGTTGTTTCAGTCTGCTGCTTAGCCCGCGGACCCTTCCCAACAGGCAGGTACTGCATCTAGCCGGTAAGGAACTTTCGTGGGTTCAGTTATTAAGAAGCGTCGCAAGCGTATGGCCAAGAAGAAGCACCGCAAGCTGCTTCGCAAGACGCGCCACCAGCGTCGCAATAAGAAGTAGCAATACTTCGAAATGCATGAAATGCCCGTTGCCTTCCAGGCGACGGGCATTTTTCTTGCCTTCGGCGGTTGATTTGCGGTGGGGCGGGCCGGGGCGAACCGGGGAGACGCCGAGGAGGTGGCGCGTAAATTCGCACCGGATTCGGACGCGGGCTGCGAAACCAGAGGACGGCGGCCCTGATCCGCGCCGCGCCTGTCCGAATCCGCAGCGGAAGCCGCGGGCGGCCTAGCGGCTGGGGCCGCGGAAGCGGGAGAACCCCCGCCACAGGCCGTAGATGGCCCCTCCGACCGTTGCGGCCTTGAAGCCCAGAGTGGCGGCGCGCCGGCCGGCACGGAAGTCGTAGACCGGCCAGTTGTGCTCGCGGGCGTAGCGGCGCAGCTTGGAGTCGGGATTGATGGCAACGGGGTGCCCCACCATGCTCAGCAACGGGATGTCGTTGTGGGAATCGCTGTACGCCCAGCAGCGGCTCAGGTCCAGGCCCTGCTCCTCGGCAATTTGCTGGACTGCGACCGCTTTGGCCGGTCCATGGAGGATCTCGCCCACAAGCCGTCCCGTGTACGAGCCGTCCATGATCTCGCCAACTGTGCCCAGCGCCCCGGTCAGGCCCAGCCGGGCGGCAATGACAGTGGCCACCTCGATCGGCGTCGCAGTGACGAGCCATACCTTGCGCCCGACCCGAAGATGCTGCTCGGCCAAGGCCTTTGCCCCCGGCCAGATCCGCGACTCAATCATTTCGTCGTAGACCTCTTCGCCCAACGCCTCGATGTCCTTGGCCGTGATGCCGGCGGCCAGGGTCAGGGCGGAATCGCGGACGGCATGGACGTCATCCATGTTTTCGCCGCGCAGCACGAACATGAACTGCTTCCAGGCGAACCCGGCAGCCTGCGGCAGGGTGAAGGCGCCACGCTGGTGAAGCTTGCGGGCGACATGGAAAAGGCTTGCGCCCTTCATGAGGGTGTTGTCGACGTCGAAAAATGCGGCCTCGCCGTGCTGCGTCGATGCAGCAGGCTCATTGGCCACAATGACGTATTTCTCCTCGGGCATGCCACGAGTCTAGTCAATGACGGGCCCCCGGCCGCCCGCGGGACGCGCGACGCGACGGCAGGACGGCCCCGGACCCGGGCGGACTGCTCCGCGCGTCGACGCCGAAGTGGCCGCCGGGCTACGGTGGATGCATGGCCAAACCCGCACACTTACCTGCTGTAGTTCTGATCACCAAGGCTGACTGTCACCTGTGCACCGAGGCGCGTGCCGCCGTCGGCCGGGTCACCGCTGCGCTCGGACTAGATTGGTCGGAAAAATCGGTGGACGACGACGCCGGGCTGCGGGAACGCTTCGCCGAGGAGATCCCGGTGGTGCTGGTCGACGGCGTCCAGCGGGATTTCTGGAAGATCGACGAGGCCCGCCTGACCCGGACCCTGCAACGGATCCTCGACCAGCCCTCCTGACGGCGGGGTGCTTTGTTGCGTGATGCGCGGGGGCTCTAGAGTGGGAAGCACAACGCGACGCAATGGAGCAGATAGTGACTTCGCTGGATTCATCTCCCGGGCCTGTCCCCGGGGGAGCCGGGACTGCGGCCAAACAGATTCCGCCCGCGGCCGTGGCCCGGCTGACCATCTATCTGCGCGCCCTGACCACGCTGCTGGCTGACGGGGTGGACCGGGTCTCGTCCGAGTCGCTGGCCGAGGCCTCCGGAGTCAGTTCCTCGACGCTGCGCAAGGACCTCTCCTATGTCGGCTCCTACGGAACCCGGGGTGTCGGTTATGAGGTCCAGTACCTCAACCGCAACATCGCCGCTGCCCTCGGGCTGACGCACGACTGGAAAGTCGCGATCGTCGGTGCGGGCAACCTCGGCAAGGCCTTGGCCCGGTACGGCGGATTCGAGTCTCGAGGCTTTGACATTGTGGCGATTTTCGACGCCGACCAGATGGTGGTGGGCAGTGAAGTCGGGTGGCTGCGGGTCAGCGACGCCGCCGACCTTGAGCCGGTACTGCAGCGTACCGGTGCCAACATGGTGGTCCTCGCCTTGCCCGCGGCGGTGGCCCAGGACGTCTGCGACCGGGTGATAGCCGCCGGCGTGCGGAGCATCCTCAGCTTCGCGCCGGTGATGCTGCAGGTCCCCCCGGGAGTCAACCTCCGCAAGGTGGACATGGCAACGGAACTGCAGATTCTGGCCTACCACGCACAGAGGGCGCAGGACCCGGAAGACGCCGACTAAGATCGGCCAGCCCTCCGGTTCCCGCGCCCGCTGAGTGGTACCCCACTGGGTGGGTTCCTGGCGAAGCTACTTCCCGAAGGGGGCTCCGGGCTGGCCATAGGGGTTGGCAAAGGGCTGCCGCTTCTGGAAATACGGCGCTGCCGCGGGCAGGTAAAGCAGCACGATAGCCGCAATGCCCACGAGTGCCGCCAGGGTGGCGAGGCTGAGCGGGATGATGTTGAAGACCGACAATGCCGCGAACACGGTGCCCAGGATGCGGGCCCAGTTCTTGCCCTTGCGGACATTGAATGCCACGAGGGCGTACAGCCCGGCGCTGATGGCGGCAAACACCACGATGGTGCCGATCAGGACACCCTTAATGGATTCGAAGTCGACGCTCGTGCCGCTCGCTGCCATCTGCTGCTCGAACATGTCCCTGACGGCAGGGGTGTCCAGGGTTCCCAGGGATACCAGCATGGAGATGACCCACAAGGCTCCGGCTGCGATGATCAGCCAGAACGACGTATTGACCAACTGGGGAACCGCGCCCGGAGCCTGCGGCTGTTGGGACGGGTACTGGGCGTAGGGGGACTGGCCGTACGGCGACTGCGGGGCGTTCTGGCCGTACTGCGGCGTCTGGGGGGCGTTCTGGCCGTAGGCGGGGGGTGTCTGCTGGCCGTACTGCGGTGCCTGGGGGGCGTTCTGGCCGTAGGCGGGGGGTGTCTGCTGGCCGTACTGCGGTGCCTGGGGGGCGTTCTGGCCGTAGGCGGGGGGTGTCTGCTCGCCGTACTGCGGTGCCTGCGGTGCCTGCGGGGCGTTCTGGCCGTACTGCGGTGCCTGCGGCGCCGGAGTGGATTCCCCGCCCGGCTCGGAGCCGTTGGGAGGCGGGGGCTGGACTGGGGGATTGCTCATGAGGCGGTCCTTTGCGTGTCGATCGAATCGGCCACCGGGATCAGAGATCCTGCCCTGCCCCCAGCATGGTTTAGCTCAACCGTACCGCGGGCCGGCCGCCGTGTGGATCATTCCGGAGAGGTATTCTCAAGCCTCATTCGATGGCCGGCGCGTGGCGGCGGGGGAGCCCTGGCGCTGCCACGATTCCGCGGGTGCCCTGTGCGGCGGCAGGCCTAGATTCGGCCCCGGTTGGCGGCAAACCAGGCCTGTGCGTTCGGCAGCCACATGAGCACGGTCGCCACGAGGCTGATGAGGAAGCCCGGCAGGCCTCCGCCCGCCCGGCCGTCGGCGATGCCGGAACTGATGAGTGTCAGCACCAGGGAGATGCCGGCAAGGATGGTGAGGGCGAAGCGGGCCCATTCCCGGCCTTCCTTCATCTTCATGGCCAGGATGATCTGAGCGGTTGCCAGTGCGAGCGCCACGATCACGAGCAGCAGCACCAGGAGCCCGATCGCCGGCGCGAAGGCGACCAGGACGAAGGACCCGAACAACCCGATGACTCCACCGAGGAGGCCCAGGAGCCCGCCGATCAGCCAGATCCAGTAGGAGACCTTCAGCTCGGTGGGCATTGCAGCGACCTTGAACATGCCGGAGAGCCCGCCGGCAGGCAGTGCATCGCCGAAGTTCCTGGGGCGGTCGGTGGGCATCTCGAAGCGGAATCCGCCGGCCGACGCCGGCTGGCCCTGGTACCCCGGCGGCGGTGCCTGGTACCCGGGAGGCGGTGCCTGGTACCCGGGAGGGGGCGGCGGGTTGGCGGGAAGCTGCGGTGGGCCGGCGGGCGGGACGCTGCCCGATGCCGGCGGCTGGGCGCCCGGCTGCTGCGGAGGTACATCACTCGGGTTGCTCATGGCTCTCACTGTAGACCGCCGTTTCCTTGTTATCTAGGGAATCTGCAGCCGCGTCGCGGTGCCCGACGGCGGCGCCCAAGAGGGGCAGGCAGCAGCGGCGAAAAACAACAGCGCCCCGCTTCATCGCGAAGATGAAGCGGGGCGCTGGAGCCGGCTGACCGGCGTCGGCCCTCAGGCGGCGGGAGTGACCGGGCCGCGACCGTACTGGATGCTGGCTATGCTGCGGGAGCGATGAAGGCCAGTTCCAAGTTGATGGCAACCTTGTCGCTGACCAGCACGCCGCCGGCTTCGAGGACGGCGTTCCAGGTCAGCCCGAAGTCCTTGCGGCTGATGGTGGTTTCGGCGCTGAGGCCGGCGCGGGTGTTGCCGAAGGGATCGACGGCCACGCCGTTGAATTCGGTCTCGAGGGCCACGGGGCGGGTGATGCCCTTGATGGTGAGGTCGCCCTGGAGCTCGTAGGCGTCGCCCTTGGGGACGATGGTGTTGGATACAAAGGAGATCTCCGGGAACGTCTCGACGTCGAAGAAATCTTCGCCGCGGACGTGGCCGTCGCGGTTGGCGTCACCGGAGTCGAAGCTTGCGGTCTTGATCGAGGCGTTGACCTTGGAGTCGGTGACGTTCTCGGAGAGGTCCAGGGTGGCGGCGGCGTCGGTGAACTGACCGCGGACCTTGCTGATGCCGGCGTGGCGGACGGTGAAGCCGATCTCGCTGTGCGACGGGTCGAGGGTCCAGGTGCCGGTGGTGACGTTTGCGGGAAGTGCCATGGTGGTTCTCCTTGAGTCGGGTTGGTACTGCGGTGGTTCGTCTGATCGCTAGTTGAAGCATCATTGGTTGAAATCTCAACTAACTGCTTCACCCAGTATAAACATGCATTTGCATCTTTTATTCCAACTCCGGGGAACATTTTTCCAAACTCATCAGTTCTACCTCCCGTAGAAGATTTCAGATCGACCGGCATCTTTGAGAAACTGGTAGACATGCCCCAAGCCACTGTTCATTTGCTCCGCCACGGCGAGGTCCACAATCCCGATGGTGTCCTGTACGGCAGGCTGCCGGAATTCCACCTCTCCGAACTCGGCCGGGAGATGGCCCGCACCCTGGCGGAACACTTCAGGGAGCGGTCCGCGCAAGGGGCCAGGATCGTCCACCTCGCCGCGTCCCCACTGACCCGCGCGCAGGAGACGGCGCAGCCGATCGCCGACGCCCTGGGCCTGGAGATTGCCACCGAATCCCGCATCATCGAGGCCGCCAACTACTTTGAGGGCCTTCGCGTCTCGAAGGCGGAGCTGCTGCGTCCCAAACACTGGGCCCGGCTGTACAACCCGTTGCGGCCCTCCTGGGGTGAGCCGTACAAGGAGCAGGCCGCGCGGGTCATCGCGGCCGTCCAGGACGCACGCATCCGTGCCATCGAGCTGGGCGGCAACGGGGCCGAAGCCATCCTTGTCAGCCACCAGCTGCCCATCTGGGCCACGCGGCTCAGCGCCGAAGGCCGGCCGTTGTGGCACGACCCGCGCAAGCGCGAATGCACCCTGACGTCCCTGACATCCCTGGTGTTCGACGACGCCGGCGGCCTCGTGCGCGTCGACTACAGCGAGCCCGCTGCCGCCCTGCTGCCCGGTGCCGCCAGCACCCCGGGAGCCTGACCATGGCCGCGAACCGCCGCGAATACATGCCTTTGTCCCGCCGCAGCGTCCTGACCGCCGGCGGGGCCGCGCTGGCCGCGGTGTTCGGGCTCTCCGGCTGCGCCCAGGACGACGCCCTCGCCAAACAGGCCAAGGCCGGAGACAACAAGAACTACGTGGCCGGCGACGGGTCCGTGACCGAGTTCGCCGTCGCGGACCGCAAGAGCCCCGTGGCGCTCAAGGGGACGCTGTTCGACGGCACGGCCGTCACGTCGGCGGACTTCCCCGGCAAAGTCACCGTGCTGAACTTCTGGTTTGCCGCCTGCGCCCCCTGCCGGGTCGAGGCGCCCTCCCTCGAGGCGCTGAACCAGGAATTCAAGACCAAGGGCGTACAGTTCTTCGGCGTCAACCTGCGCGATGAGAAGGCCACGGCCGACGCGTTCGACAAGACCTTCAACCTGACGTACCCGAGCTTCAATGACAAGGACGGCGCCGTGCTGCTGGCCGTCTCCGGCCTCGTGCCGCCCGGCGCCGTGCCCACCACCCTCGTGCTGGACAAGCAGGGCCGCGTCGCCTCCCGGGTCCTGGGCGAAATCCAGCAGGGCACCCTGAAATCCCTCATCGCCGCCGCCGTGGCCGAGTAGCGCGGCCCCACCGTGAACAGCCCCTTCGCCGAAGCCATCCTGAACGGATCGCTGCTGCTTGCCATTCCCGTCGCGCTGCTGGCCGGACTGGTCTCCTTCCTCTCGCCCTGCGTCCTCCCGCTGGTGCCCGGATACCTGGGCTACGTCACGGGGCTGACCGGCGTCGACCTGCAGAAGCAAAGGCGCGGGCGCATGCTGGCCGGCATCGGGCTGTTCGTCCTCGGTTTCTCCGTGATCTTCGTGCTGCTCGGCGGCGCCTTCGGGCAGCTGGGCAGCTTCATCACGGGCTCGCAGAACATGTGGATCACCCAGCTGCTGGGCGTCCTGGTGATCGTCATGGGCGTGGTGTTCATGGGCGGCTTCGGCTGGCTCCAGCGCGATGCCAAGATCCATGCCAAACCCCCGGCCGGTCTCTGGGGCGCGCCCTTGCTGGGCATCACCTTCGGGCTGGGCTGGGCACCGTGCATCGGTCCGACGTATTCGGCCGTCCAGCTCCTTAGCCTCTCCGGCGGCTCCTCGGCGGCCAAGGGGGCGTTCCTGGCGTTTGTCTACAGCCTTGGGCTGGGAATCCCGTTCCTGCTGATCGCCCTGGCCGTGCGCCGCGGCATTGGCGTGATGTCCTTCTTCCGCAACCACCGGCTCGCCATCCAGCGCACCGGCGGCGGCATCCTGATCCTGCTTGGGATCCTGATGGCGAGCGGTGTGTGGGGCACCTGGGTCTCCGGGTTGCAGTACTGGTTCCAAACCGATGTGAATTTGCCAATCTGATGAGCGAGCGCGTGAACGAAAAGAAGAAGTCCCCGAAGCCCGAGGCCGTCCTGCCCACGCTGGGTCCGTTGGGCATGCTCCGGTGGGCGTGGACGCAGCTGACCAGCATGCGCACAGCCCTGTTCCTGCTCTTGCTGCTGGCCGTCGCCGCCGTGCCCGGCTCGCTGTTCCCGCAGCGCCCGGCCAACCCGGCGATTGTCACGCAGTACATCAAGGACCACCCGGACTACGGCTCGATCCTGGACTCGGTGCAGCTCTACGACGTCTACTCCTCTGCCTGGTTTTCCGCGATCTACATCCTGCTGTTCGTCTCGCTGATTGGCTGCGTGATCCCGCGCGCCATCGCGCACTACAAAGCGATGCGCTCCCAGCCCCCGCGCACCCCCGCCCGCCTGTCCAGGCTCCCCGAATACGGCACCCTGGTGATTCCGGCCGACGCCGGGATCCCGGCGTCGGCCGCCATCACCGACGCCGCCGAGCTGCTGAAAAAGCGCGGCTACCGCGTCGACGTGCGGGACCACGACGGCGCCCGCCCGTCCTTGGGCGCCGAGCGCGGCTTCCTGAAGGAAGTCGGCAACCTCGTCTTTCACACCGCGCTGATCGGAGTGCTGGTTTCGGTGGCGGCCGGCGGCCTCTTCGGCTACAGCGGGCAGCGCATCCTGGTGGAGGGCGACACGTTCGTCAACACCCTCGTCGGCTACGACCAGTTCACCCCCGGCACCAATTTCCAGAGCAGCCAGCTGCAGCCCTATTCGGTCCAGCTGGACAAGTTCGACATCACCTTCGACCGTGAATCGAAGGGCAAGTTCGGTCAGCCCATCGACTTCACCGCCGCCGTGACCACGAAGGAAAACCCGGACGCACCCGCCAAGAAGGAGGTGCTCAAGGTCAACGACCCCCTCAGCCTCGGCGGCACCAGCGTGTACCTCACCGGCAACGGCTACGCTCCCGTCGTCACGATTCGCGACGGCGCGGGCAATGTTGCCATGCAGGGACCCGTGGTGGCCAAGCTCCAGGGCGAGAACTACTACTCCTCCGTGGTGATCAAGGTTCCGGACGCCAAACCCGAACAGCTCGCCTTCGCCGGGTTCTTCCTGCCGACGGCGTTTGTCACCGACAAGGGCGTGTCCTTCAGCGGTGATCCGGAGCTCATCAACCCGCAGCTGACCCTGAATTCCTACTTCGGCGACCTCGGCCTGGACGCGGGCTCCCCGCAGAACGTCTTCGAGCTCGACGTCAAGAAACTGACGCCGCTCAACGCCCGCAACCTGGACACCAAGGGCATCGTCCTGGCGCCCGGGAGCAGCTACACGCTGCCGAACGGCAAGGGTTCCATCAGCTTCGACGGCGTCAAGCGCTACATCGGCGTGGACATCCACCACAACCCCGGCCAGCTGTACGCCCTGATCTTCGCGCTCCTGGCCGTGGCCGGGCTTGTGACCTCGCTCTATGTGAACCGCCGCCGTGTCTGGGTCCGCACCGGCACCCACGAGGACGGCCGCACCATGGTGGAGTACGGTCTCCTGGCCCGCGGTGAGGACCACCGCCTGGCCGGGGAGGCCGCGGCAATCCGCAAACTCCTTTCGGACGATTGGCTGTTGGGCGATGAGGCCGCGACCGGCTCCCAGCCCGCTCCCAGCGCAACAGCGGATAATGACCGGGCGGATACCGCCGCGAATGGTGCCAGCGGCACGCACGCCGCTCCTGAACAACCCGCAGAAGACTTCATCCAGTCAACAGCCGGCTCTTCCGAGTCGAAGAAGGATCAGTAATGCCGTTCTCGATCAACGAAACCATGGGCCAGTACAGCGAGCTGTTCATGCTGCTGGCCGCGGGCACGTACACGGTGGCGTTCATCGCCTTCGCCTGGGACCTGGCCAAGAGCAGCAAGACGCTGCGCGCGGTGGATCTCAAGGCCGCGGAGCTCTCCGGCGCGGCGGCCGAGGCCAATGCCGCGCGCGTTCCCGTGGGCGTCGGTGCGGGGGCCGCCGGAGCCGACGCCGCCCGCTCCGATGCGGACGTCAGCGGCCCGGCAGGCCGTGCCGAGCGTCCGACGTCGGCCACCTCCCGCCCCGGCACCGCCGCAGGCGCGGGCCAGACCGCCGACGGCAGCATGCGCTACGCCGGCGAGCGGCGTGCCCCCGCCCGCGTCGCCGTCGCGCTGACCGTCCTCGGCGCCGCGATTCATGCGGCCGGCGTGATCACCCGCGCGCTCGGTGCCGGCCGGGTGCCGTGGGGCAACATGTACGAATTCCTCACCACGGGCGCGTTCGTGGCCGTGGCCGTCTTCCTGCTGGTGCTGATCCGCCGCGACCTGCGCTTCCTGGGCACGTTCGTGATCGGCCTGGCCATCATCATGCTGGTTGCCGCCTCCATCGCCTTCTGGACTCCCGTGGGCCACCTCGTGCCGGCGCTCCAGAGCTACTGGCTGATCATCCACGTTTCCATCGCGGTAATGTCCTCGGCCCTGTTCACCCTGACCTTCGCGATGTCCGCGCTGCAGCTCGTGCAGTCGCACCGGCAGAAGACCATCGCCGCCGGCGGAGCCGACAAGCTCGGGTTCATGCGCCTGGTCCCGAACGCCCTGAGCCTGGAGAACCTGTCCTACCGCATCAACGCGATCGCGTTCGTCGGCTGGACGTTTACGCTCATGTTCGGCGCCATCTGGGCGGAGAAAGCCTGGGGCCGGTTCTGGGGCTGGGACACGAAGGAAGTCTGGACGTTCGTGATCTGGGTGGTCTACGCCGGATACCTGCACGCCCGCGCCACCCGCGGCTGGACCGGAACCCGTGCTGCCTGGCTGTCGATCGTCGGCTACCTGTGCGTGGTCTTCAACTTCACGATCGTGAACCAGTTCTTCAACGGCCTGCACTCCTACTCGGGACTGTAAGCCGCACCCCGGTCCATAACCGCACCCCGGCCCATAACCGCACCCGGGCCGGGTGCTTCGGGGTCCTTCCGGGTCCTTCCGGGACTGTGTGGGCCCGCGCTCTCTCGATTTGCCACAGATGGCCGCTAAGCCGATGCGCTTAGCGGCCATTCGCGTCAGATCGGTGCGCCGCACGGGGGTTTGGCAGCGTGGCATGGCATGAGGGTGCCAGGGTGCGGCTGCCACGGCCGCGAGCTTGGGACGGCGCGTCTGGACGCGGGCCCAGAGGGGGCTGCGCGGGCCCGCGCTCCGTCGGTTTGCCGCAGATGGCCGTTCAGCTGATGCGCTTAGCGGCCATTCGTGTCAGATCGGTGCGCCTGGGGGCGGGCACGGTGACGTTGCCCGGGCTTCGGGCCCGGGCCGGGAGTCCAGCCGCGCTCCAACAGCGCCGCGCGCACCCGGGTAATCGCGGCCGGCTCCATCCCAGGGCCGGGCGGGGTCAAGTGCCATTGGGTCAATACGACCACGCGCCACCCGGCGTCCCTGGCGTTCTCATCCCGGAAGATGTCGCTGCGACGCTGGGCCGGACTGGCGTGATGCCCGCCGTCGTACTGAACCGCGATCTTTTCTTCTTCGTAGGCGAGATCCGGGTCCTGGATCCAACCGCCGGTCTCATCGAACATGGGCACGTTGATTGCGGGTTCGGGCAGGCCATGCCGAATCAGGAGCAGCCGGAGTTCGGTCTCCTTGGGGGAGTCCGTGTCGGCGCGTATCAGGGACCGGGCCTGCATAGCCCGCCGGTAGCCCGCCCTGCCTTGCTTCCCGGCCAGGAACACGTCCAGCTCATGGATCGTGGTCAATGGATTTCTCCGCCGCAGCAGGAAATCCCCGGCGATCACCAAGTCATCGAGGCCTAGTATGACTGCGAGATCGAACCACGTCCGCAGCGGGGAAGTGCAGCTAGCCCTTACCCCAGCTACGATCTCGTCCGGTTCGAGTGCCTGCTGATGGCCCACCACATTCTTATGCCGCACCGCCCGCTGGTCCGGCCGACTCGTCAGATGGATGACAGCCAAGTTCTCCAAAGCCTGCGGCAGGGGAAATCCCCACAGCACTGCCGCTGACAGGTGGCTCACGATTGCGCCCGTCACGGCCGTCAGGGCATGCACACGTTTCAGCAAACTGTCCGGGGTGGCGGCGGTGGCGCGCACCCCGTAACAGGGGCTGACGAGATCCCTGGCCCGGGTCCGTCGTCGCCCCACCCCGGCTGTGCGGGCCTCGGCAACGGTGAAGGGCTGGTTTCGAAGATGCGGGGGGAGCTCACTGGGCGGGCGCATACGGGTATTCTGCGCCCGCGCCGATGGGGCTTGGAGGTTATCCACAGCGCGGGCAGGGTGTGGGGGAGAAGTGGGCGGTGTGGGCAGCAGGGGCGGGCGCGGATGCGTGGCGGCCGTTTGCCGGAGGTGGCCGCTTGGAGCGTGGGATTCCGGCCATCTGCGGCCAACGGCCGCAGATGGATGCCCGGGGTGACGGGGGACGGCGGGACGGGGGACCGCCGGAGATGGGAAGGGGAGTCTTGGCCCGGTGCGCGGACGCAATGGCCCGAAGCGGTGTGGGCAGCAGGGGCGGGCGCGGATGCGTGGCGGCCGTTTGCCGGAGGTGGCCGCTTGGAGCGTGGGATTCCGGCCATCTGCGGCGAACGGCCGCAGATGGATGCACGGAACGGTGCTACTGGACTGCTACGTGATTGTTACTTGACCTCGTCGGTGCCGGGCGTTCCGGCGTCGCCGGGTTCGTGGGCACCGCCGGCGCCTTCGCTGCCGCCGGCTTCCGCATTGCCGGCGTCGTTCTTGCGGTCCTTGGCGTCGAGTTCTTCCTTGAGCTTCTTGAGCCTGTCTGCCTCGGCCTGGTTGCGGTGGCGGATCTCAAGGTTGCGCAGGAACTCGGGGTCGTCATCGGGCGCTACCGGGTGGCTGTAGGCGACCGGTGCGGTGTCCGTGGCGCGGGGGCGTCCCATGAGAAACCACAGCGTGGCGCCGACCACGGGGAGGAGGACCTGCACGAAAATCCAGGCGGTCTTGGAGATGCCCCTGGTCAGCCGCGCGTCAGTGCGGATGAGGTCCACCAGTCCATAGACAAACACGGCCAGTATGACGATCGGAACCACTACACGGAGCATACCTTCAGTCTAGCCGTCGGGCGCCTCGACGGCGCCGGTCACTATGCCCGGGTGCAGGCTGCCGGCACCGCGGACGAGGGGAGCGGGATGGCCGAAGCAGCGCGCCGTCCTGGCGGCTAAACTTGAGGCGTGGCTTTCCTCAAATACACCCTTATTCGACTGGCGCTGTTTGCGCCCTTGTTTGCGCTCTTTCTCTACCTGCAGCTGGGGGTGCTCCTGGCCGCCCTGTGCGCCGGAATGATGTCCTTCGCCGTCAGCTTCCTGTTCTTCCAGAAGCAGCGCGACGCGGCCACCGCGACGCTCCACCACCGGTTCTTGGGCAAGGCCAAGCCGATGCGCAGCGCAGGAGAGGTGGCCGACGCCGAGGCGGAAGACCGCCTCGTGGACGAGAACCCCGACATTGCCGTCCGCACGGACAACCGCCCCAAAGATTCCCGGCAACCGGGGGCCTGAGCCCCCGGGCTGGTCCCCTGCAGCCCCTGGAAGCCCCGGCAACCGGGGGCCTGAGCCCCCGGGTTGGTCCCCTGAAGCCCCGGGAGCCCGCGGCCCTGAGCCCGCGGCCTAGAAGCCCCCGCCTAGAACCCGTGGCTGAGGACGAGTCCGATTGAAAACAGCGCGGCGAAGCCGAGGTTGATTAGTCCGGTCTGCTTCAGGACCGGGATCAGGCTCTTGCGGCGCCGCCCGGCGATCATCAGCCAGGACGGCATGAGGCTGGCGGGGATCAGCAGGAGCACGATCAGCATCCAGGGCCGGGCGGGGGCCAGGACGATGACCAGCAGGATCGCGACGGCCAGCATCAGCACATAGCTTTCGCGCGCATGCTTGTCCCCGAGCCGCACGGCCAGGGTCTTCTTCCCCGCCTTCCTGTCGGTCGGGATGTCGCGGACGTTGTTGGCCATCAGCAGGGCGCACGCGATCAGCCCCGTGCCGATCGCCCCAATGATCGCGGCCAGGCTCAACTGCCCCGCCTGCGTGTACGTGGTGCCCAGCGTTGCGACGAGGCCGAAGAACACAAACACGAAGACGTCGCCCAGGCCGAGATAGCCGTACGGGTTCTTGCCGCCGGTATAACCCCAGGCGGCCAGCACGCAGCCGACGCCGACCAGGATCAGCCACCAGGCCTGCGTGATGATCACGAGGATCAGGCCGAACAGCATCGCCAGCCCGAAGGCTGCGAACGCGGCCCGTTTGACGTGCTCCGGGCTGGCCGCCCCCGAGCCCACCAGCCGGAGCGGACCCACCCGGTCCTCATCCGTGCCCCGGATCCCGTCCGAGTAGTCGTTGGCGTAGTTGACGCCGATCTGCAGGAGCAGGGCGACCAGGGCGGCCAGCACGGCGTTCAGCAGGATGAACGAATCCATCTCGTAGGCGGCTGCGCTGCCGATCAGCACCGGTGCGATTGCGGCCGGCAGGGTGCGCAGTCGGGCGCCTTGGATCCATTGTGCGGCTGTGGCCACGGTCAGTACCTCGTTGGTTGGTTGAATGCTCGTTGGTGGTTTGAGTTGCCGGCCGGAAGCCGGAAGCGCTTGTCTATTTTCCCTGATGGAGGGCGTCCAGCCGGACCGTCATGCCCAGCCGGTCCGGTTTCCCGTTGGGCAGCATAAGCAGTTCCGCGGCGGGCAGCACGGTTTTCGGGGCCAGTGCGCCCAGCGACGGTGCCCAGGTCTGGTTCCGGCGGTCGGCGAACGCCGCCAGCCCTTCCGGGGAACTGTCGGCCACTGCGACGTACGCGGCCAGGGCGTGGCCCCACTCCGCGGACGGCACACCGGCGACAAAAGCCGCCCGCACGCCGTCGAGCTTTTCCAGCTCAGCCTGGACATGGGCGGCGGAAACTTTGACGCCGCCGGTGATGACGACGTCGTCGGCCCGGCCGAGCACGGTGAGCCGGCCGTCGGCGTCCAGTTCACCGAGGTCATTGGTCCGGTACCAGCGGACGCCGTCCGCTTCGATGAACGCCGCTGCCGAGAGCTCTGGGGCCTGAAGATAGCCGGCGGCAATGGTTGCCCCGCCCAGCAGGATGCGGCCGTCGTCCTCCACCCTGACCAGGACGTCCTCGAGCGGGAAGCCGTCGTACACGCACCCGCCGCAGGTCTCGGACGAGCCGTAGGTAGTCACCACCCGCACGCCGGCGTCCCGGGCCGCGTCGAGCAGCTGCGCGGACGCGGGTCCGCCGCCGAGCAGGATGGCGTTGAAGCGCCGCAGCACCGCCAGCGTCTCGGCGGAGGGCGCGTCCAGCAGGCGCTGGAGCTGGGTGGGCACCAGCGAGGTGAAACGGATCTTGTCCGTGAGCTCCAGCGCCGCGGCGGTGAAGGCCTCCGGCGTAAAACCGCCGGAGAGGTCCATGGCCCACGGGCGGGTTCCGGCAAAAAGCGAGCGGACCAGCACTTGGACGCCGGCCACATACTGGACGGGAAGGGCCAGCAGCCACTGGCCCTCGCCCTTGAGCGCAAAGGCGGTCGCCACAGACGAGGCCGCCAGGGCCTCGACGGTCAGGACGGTCGCCTTCGGCGTGCCGGTGGACCCGGAGGTCCGGACCACGACGGCCGCGTCCTCGATGCCGGCCGTGTCAGGGAACCCCAGCACCGGCGAGCCGTCCGGCCCGGCGGAGAGTTCGACGGCGGGCCCCTCGCCGTGGAGGGCAGCAGCCAGCGCCTTGAGCGCAGGCTCGATGTTCATGGCTCCGGAAGTCACAGCGCGCCTTAGAAGTAGTACGGGAAAGCGGACCAGTCGGGATCGCGCTTCTCGAGGAAGGCTTCCTTGCCCTCCACGGCCTCGTCCGTCATGTACGCCAGGCGGGTCGCCTCGCCGGCGAAGACCTGCTGGCCGGCCAGGCCGTCGTCGGCGAGGTTGAACGCGAACTTGAGCATGCGGATGGCCTGCGGGGACTGCCGGGCAATGTCAGCGGCGTACTCCAGGGCGACCTCCTCGAGGCGTCCATGGTCCACGGCCTCGTTCACGGCGCCCATCCGGACCATGTCCTCGGCCGAATATTCACGGGCCAGGAAGAAGATTTCCCGGGCGGACTTCTGGCCGATCTGGCGGGCCAGGAGGGCCGAGCCGTAGCCGGCGTCGAAGCTTCCCACGGTGGCGTCGGTCTGCTTGAACTTGCCGTGCTCGCGGGAGGCGATGGTGAGGTCCGAGACCACGTGGAGGGAGTGCCCGCCGCCGGCTGCCCAGCCGTTGACGACGGCGATGACCACCTTGGGCATGGTGCGCATGAGCCGCTGGACTTCCAGGATGTGCAGCCGGCCGGCGCGGGCGGGATCGATGGATTCCTTGGTCTCGCCGTCGGCTGAGTTTTGTACTACGTACCGGTACCCGTCGCGGCCGCGGATCCTCTGGTCCCCGCCCGAGCAGAACGAGTGGCCGCCGTCCTTGGGGGAGGGGCCGTTGCCGGTGAGCAGGACTGTGGCCACGTCCGGGGTCATCCGGGCATGGTCCATGGCGCGGTAGAGCTCGTCCACGGTGCCGGGCCGGAAGGCATTGCGGACCTCGGGGCGGTCGAAGGCGATGCGGACGGTGGGCAGGTCCCGGACCACCTCCCCGTCGGCGGAGCGCTCCACCTGCCGATGGTAGGTCATGTCCTGGAAGTCGTCGAAACCGGACACGGTGCGCCACCGGGAGGGGTCAAAGACGTCGGATACCTTGGCGGGGATTTCGTTGCTCACAGTCCGAGTCTAGTAATCGCGTCAGCTGATGCAGAACTCGTTGCCTTCCGGGTCCGCCATGGTGTGCCAGGAATGCGGTCCCTGACTGGCGGACCAGAGGAACGTGGCGCCGCGCGCTTCAAGGGCGGCCCGCACGGCGTCCTTGTCCCCTCCCGCGAGCCGCACGTCCCAATGGACCCGGTTCTTGACAGTCTTTTCCTCCGGGACAATCTGGAACAAAACGCGGTGGGCGGGCGCCTTGGCGTCGAGTTCCTCGGGCGGGCGGATCGCGGCACCCTCGCGCCACACGAGCTGGCCCCGGTGCGTGGTGGTCTCCGCCTCCGTCGCGAAGCCCCGCTCGATCATGGAGTGGATGAAAACCTCATCCTGCGGCTCCACGGCCCATTCCAGGGTTTCGGCCCACCAATCGGCGAGCTCGTGCGGGTTTTTGCAGTCGACGACTATCTGGATTTTCAGTGTCATGGGAAGAACCTACGACGTCGCGGCCCGCGGCGGTAGGGTTCAGGCGCCGCAAGGCACCGGAGGCCCTTGCGGCGTAAGGGAGTCCGCGATCCGCCAGATCGATCCATCCCAGGTCATCAGGTAGTCGAGCTTCCATTCCGAGCAGGACTGCCCGTCGGGACCGTGCTGCGCGTCCTGAACGGTCCTCAGCCGGACGGACGCCGTGAGATCGGGTCCGGCAGCGGATACGTCCTCGACCTCCAGCGTGCGCCAGAAAGACGAGCCGAGCCCCTCCCGCCATGTCTCGAGCCCACCCATCCGGTCCTGCATCTCGGGTGTCAGTATGGCGAACGCGAGGTCGTATGCGCCGCGGTTGATGGACTGGCCATGAAATACCAGGCTCTGGGTGATGTTGGCGGCCTGCGGGTGATCGGAATTCACCGTAACGTCTATCGCACTGGTGTCTGCCGGTGCCGGCAGGCCGCAGCTTGTCGGGGACAGCGAAGTGGTGCGGTTCTTCCAGCTCTCGACGGCGAGGACAGCCTTGCGGGCATCCACAGCGAAGGCCGTGCCTTCGGCACTGTAGTTACCTTCGCTGCCTGCACCGAAAACCCAGGCCCGCTTGGAGCTCACGACTCCTGCCACCTTGCCGTCCATGGTCAGCAGCGGGCCGCCGCTGTTTCCAGGATTGATGGCGGCGTCGGTCTGGATCAGGTTGCTGACCGTTCTTGTGCCGATTGTCTGCTCCCGGTTCAGTCCGCTGACGCGTCCCGCGGTGAAGGTCAGGTCGGCGTCCAGGGGAAAGCCCAGGGCCGCCACGTCTTCGCCCAGTGCCGGTGGAGCGCTGACGAAGTCGAAGATATGGCCGCTGACCGGGCGGGCGGTGCGCAAAAGGGCAAGGTCGGCCGCCTCATCAATACCGAGTACCTGCGCGCTCGAGATCTCTGTTCCGAGGCTGATGCTGATGGCGGCTTGGTCCTTCACGACGTGTGCGGCGGTGACGATGAGGTCATTCTCGATGAGGAAACCGGTACCGACGCCGCCTGCGTCGCACAGCGTGACGTTGATCTTTGCTACTCCGGAGCGGACACTCGCGACGGTGCCGGCCCACCCGCCCGGCTGTCGGCTTCCGGTAGCGACCGGGTCTGGTGCTGTGACGGCCGCCGGGCTGGTTGGCGGCGGGGTCGCCGGCGCTGCAGACGTGGCTGTTGGGGTGGCCGGTGCCGCCGGTGCAGTCGGTGCGGCGCCGGGAAGGGACACGCAGCCGCTCAGCGCGAGAAGTGTTGTCATCGCCGCAGCTGCCGGGAGTGCGAACATTCGGTGGGCGTGGGCTTTCATGGCAGTCCTCCCCAATATAAGGTTGCCGCTCCAGCCCTCCCAAACCATCGCGAAGTGCCCTCAAGATAGCGCATGCGCCGGCGAACAACCAGAGGGGAGCCGGGTGCCATGCGCCGCCGCGCTGCTTCGGTTACCCCTGCACTTGCTGCAGCTGTTCGAGCACCTCGGGCGGAATGGCGTAGATGAAGATGACCGCCAGGAGGTTCTTGGAGGCGTGGACGAAGTAGGAGAACATCACGTTCTTCCCGGTCCAGACGTACACGAACACCAGGACGGCGCCCATGGCAAGGTACGGCATCAGCACCTGCAGGGTCATTTGCTCCTGGCCCACGATGTGCAGGGCCGCGAAGAGGACCACGGACATGATGCAGCAGACCCAGAGGTTGACCCGGCGGCTCAGTTTGCCGATCAGCAAGTGGCGGAAAATGTACTCCTCGACGAACGGGCCGACCAACACCAGCAGGGGGACCATGAGCCAGACCGGGACCTGCTGCATGAGCGCCTGAAGGCCCGCCTGGTTGGCGGAGGTCTGCACAGGTCCGCTGAGGGCCACGAGAACCGCGGTGAGAATGAGCATCGCCACGACGGTCAGCGGCACCATGAGGGCCGTGAACCAGGGCCTTGTGGCAAGGACGCGGAGATCACGGACCGCAACATGCCGCGCGGCGGTCAGGGCAAGGACGCCGACCGTTGCGTAGAAGATCAGGTTCACCGCGTAGGACGCCACCGCAGGATTGGGCGATATCTGCAGCAGCAGCGGCTCCAGCAGGCTGCCCGCCACGGCGAATAGACCGGCCACGGCAACATAGAGTCCAACAGTGATGAAATCCAGCCGGGAGAACCGGTAAAGCTCCGGCTGCGGCGCGGGTGGTGTACGGAGAGCTGTGCCCATGCCCCCAGCCTAGTGCCGAGGCAGGAGGACGCGGTCCAGCTGATCCCCGGCGCCATCGCAGACCTGACGCCCGACGGCGGCAGGGCCTCAGTGCCCAGTGACGGCCGGCGGTGCCATACTGAGGACGCAAGCCGCCGTCGGGCAGGCTGGCACCTACTGCGAGGACTCCTTGAGCGAACATCTCCGCCTTTCGGGCGTATCACACGGCTATGGGGACCGCCAGCTCTTTGCCGGCGTCGACGTTGCCATCACGGCTGGCGAACATGTGGCGATCGTCGGCGAAAACGGCGCGGGCAAATCCACACTGCTGCGGATCCTGGCCGGTTTCGAGGCCCCGGACGAGGGCACGTCCGTCAGCCACGGCCGCGTGGGCTACCTTGCCCAAACCCACGGCCTGCCGGAGCTGTTCACTGTCAGCGACGCGATCGACGCCGCACTGGAATCGCTCCGCGCGCTGGAGGCCGAGCTGGACCGTCTGGAGGACGGGCTGGCCGGCGCGGAAGCTGACGAACTGGAGCGCTACGGAAACCTGCAGACGCAGTACCAGCTCCGGGAAGGCTACGCCGCGGAATCCCGGGTGGAAGCGGCGCTGGACAGGCTCGGCCTGGGCGGGCTGGACCGGATGCGGACGCTGGGCTCGCTCTCCGGCGGGGAACAGGAACGGGTGGCACTGGCCTGCGTTCTCGCCGATCCCGCGGACATTTTGCTCCTGGACGAACCCACCAACCACCTGGACGCCAGCGGTACGGCCTGGCTGGAGGCGCGGCTGGCCGCGCACCGCGGCACGGTGGTGGTGGTCTCCCACGACCGCGTGCTGCTGCGCAAAGTGGCCTCAACCGTGATTGAGGTCGATGCCGAGCGCCGGTCGGTCAACCGGTATGGCAACGGTTACGAAGGCTACCTGCGGGAGAAGGCTGCCGAGCGCCAGCGCTGGGCACAGCAGTACCACGGGTGGCTGGACGCGATGGCGGCCGAACGGCTCCAGGCGGACACGGTTGCCGGCAAGATGGGCTACGCCCGCCAGCGCGACGGCGACAAGATGGGGTTCGACTTCAAGGCCGGCACGTGGCAGAAGGCGGCCACCAGCAAGGTCCGAAACGCCCAGGAGCGTCTGCGCCGGCTGGAGGCAAACCCCATTGACCGTCCCCCAGTACCCCTGAAACTGGCAACGGACCTGCGGGCGGACGTGGCCGAAGGCCCGGCGCTCGAGGCGAAGGGGGTCGCGGTGCCCGGCCGGCTGGAACCCACGGATTTCCGGGTGGAAGCCGGCCAGAAGATCCTCATTACGGGCCCCAACGGTGCCGGGAAGTCCACGCTACTCTCCGTCCTCGCCGGCACGTTGGAACCGGCCCAGGGCAAAGTGGTGAGGCACGGCCGGATCGGCTATCTGCAGCAGGAGTTGGAACTCCCGCAGCGCCCGGGACTGCGGCTCCTGCCCGCCTTTGCCGCGGGCCTGGGCGGCAATATCGATGAGCACGCCGAGGCGCTGCTGCGCCTGGGGCTCTTCCGGACCAGCGAATTCCACGTGCCGGTGGGCAGCCTTTCCGCGGGGCAGCAACGCCGGCTGGCGCTGGCCCGGCTCCTGCTGGGCGGCTTCGGGACGATGCTGGTGGACGAGCCCACCAACCACCTGGCGCCCGTGCTGGTGGAACAGCTTGAAGCGGCCCTGTCCGAGTTCGCAGGGACACTGGTCATGGTCAGCCACGACCGCGCGCTGGGTGAGTGGTTCAGCAACTGCGCCAGGCGAGGAACGAGCCGAGAAACAAGGCACGGCGCCAGGCAGGAAACCGGGCACGGAAACGGCGCGGGGAACTGGCTCCGGTACTCGATGCGGGACGGCGCCCTGGCGTAGCAGAACGATTCGCCGGAGCCTGCGCGGACCAAATAGAACATTATTCGGCTATTTGGCAGATTTGGTGTCATTAATTAGGCATAGCGCCTGACTGCTGTTGCCCGCGTCACGGCCGGTCCGGGAATTCCAGTACGATGGATGAGCCGCGCGAGGGTTTGACTCCTTGTGAGGTTCGGTACATCTTGCTGTCCCACCGGGCAGAAACCCGAATGGAATGTAACCGAATCCCGGTCCCGTCCCGGCCATAATCCGACCTACAAGGAACCGTTGTGCCATCAATTACCCCCACAGAACTCCAGAGCGCGCCCGCGGAATCCGCCGTCGACTCGACCCTCAGCGCCGAGGGCTATAAGAAGACCCTGAGCGGGCGCCACGTGACGATGATCTCGATGGGCGGCGCAATCGGCGTCGGCCTGTTCATGGGCGCCGGCGGACGCCTGGCCTCCACGGGCCCGGCGCTGATCTTCTCCTACGCCATCGCCGGCGTGATCGCCTACCTGCTCATGCGGGCGCTGGGTGAGCTCATCATGTACCGCCAGACCTCGGGCTCCTTCGTCAGCTACGCCGGCGAAATGTTCGGCAAGAAGGGCGCCTTCCTCTCCGGCTGGATGTACTTCATCAACTGGGGCATGACCGGGATCGCCGAACTGATCGCGATCGGCCTGTACTTCCAGTTCTTCTTCCCCAACGTGCCGGTGGAAGCCTCCGCGATTGCCGCCCTCGCGCTGCTCGTGGCCGTCAACCTGCTCAGCGTCAAGGCGTTCGGCGAGTTTGAATTCTGGGCGTCCTGCCTTAAGGTCGGCGCCATCCTGATCTTCCTGGCCGTGGGCACCTTCATGGTGGTCACCAACGCCAAGGTCGGCACGGGCCACGCCTCAGTCGCCAACCTCTTCGCCGACGACGGCGGGATGTTCCCCAAGGGCGCCCTGGTGATGGTCCTCGTGCTCAACGCCGTGATCTTCGCCTACAACGGCATCGAACTCGTCGGCATCACCGCCGGTGAGATGGAGAACGCCAAGCGCGAAGTGCCCAAGGCAATCCGCGCCGTCGTACTGCGCATTGTGGTGTTCTACGTCGGTTCCGTGCTGCTGCTGGCCATGCTGCTGCCCTCGGACCAGTACAAGGCCGGCGTGTCCCCGTTCGTCACCGTGTTTGGCCAGATGGGCCTCGGCTGGGTGGGCGACGTCATGAACATGATCGTCATCACCGCCGCACTGTCCTCCTGCAACTCGGGCCTGTACTCGATCGGCCGTGTCTTCCGCACCATGGCCAACAACGGGCACGCCCCGCAGTGGCTGACCAGGATGTCCAAGCGCCACGTGCCGTACGCGGCCATCCTGGCGATCGCCGCCTTCTACCTCGTGGGCATCCTGCTGAACATCTGGCTCGGCGGCTCGCACGCCTTCGACCTCGCGCTGAACACCGCCTCGATCGGCGTGATCTTCACGTGGGGCGCCATCTTCGCCAGCCAGATCGCGCTGCGCCACCAGAAGGGCCGCGTCTCCAGCCTGCCCATGCCGGGCTCGCCGTGGACCAGCTGGGCCGGGCTGGTCGCGCTGCTGGCCATCACCGTGCTGATCGGCTTCGACACCATGACCAGCAAGGCCGGCGAGGTCTTCCACCTGGGCCTGTGGACCCTGGCGACCGTCCCGTTCTTCGCCCTGGTGCTGTGGCTGGGCTGGCAGAAGGTCAAGAACAACGCGCCCAAGAGCGAGCTCTACAGCTAGGACCCACCGGTTCGACGTGTAGCGTAGCGCGGCGACGGCGGCAGCCACCTGGCAAAGGTGGCTGCCGCCGTCGCGTTTAACTGCGTTTAAAGCGGAGGGCCCTCAGTAGCTGGCGGGGGTGCCGCCGGGCTCAGCCACCGCATCCGGTGGGATGTAGTCGGCGGCAAGGGCCTCGGAGCCGCGGGCCAGGATGGACACATCGGCCCCGACCAGCACGAACGCGGCGCCGGCGGCCAGGTAAGCGCGGGCCGTTGCCGGGTTGAAGGCGTTTACGCCGGCAGGTTTGCCGGCCGCTGTGGCGGCGGCGAGGCAGCGTTCGACGGCGGCGCGTACCCGGGGGTGTTCCTGCTGGCCCAGCAGCCCCATGGAGGCGGCGAGGTCGGAGGGCCCGAGGAAGATCGCGTCCACGCCCTCCACTTCGAGGATCTCCCCGACGGCGGCCACTGCGGCAACGGATTCAATCTGGACGGTGACGCTGACGGTGCCGGAGGCGCGGGCGAGGTAATCCGGGATACGGTTCCAGCGCGCGGCCCGGGCAAGGGCCGAGCCCACCCCGCGGACGCCGTGGGGCGGGTAGCGGGTGGCGGCCACGGCGGCCTCCGCCTCGGCTGACGAGTTCACCATGGGGATCAGCAGGTTCTGGACGCCCAGGTCGAGATACTGCTTGATGAGCACGGTGTCGTTCACCGGCGGCCGGACCACCGGATGGACCGGGTAGCCGTGCACGGCCTGCAGTTGGGCCAGGATGGATTCGAGGCCGTTGGGGCTGTGCTCGGCGTCGATCAGGAGCCAGTCCAGGCCGGACCCGGCGCAAAGCTCGGCCACCAGGGGGCTGCCGGAGCAGACCCACATCCCAGCCAGCGGCCGTCCGGCAGCGCCGGTCTGGTTGCGCAGGGCGTGCTTGAAAGTGGCGTCGGGTTCTACTCGAAGCGGCATGTCACAACTCCCAGGGGTCCGTAATCGGCGTGCACGGTGTCACCCTTGTAGACCCAGAGGGGCCGGGTGAAGGAGCCGGCGAGGATGATGTCGCCCGCCTTCATCCCGTCGCCGTGGGCGGCGATCTTGTTGGCCAGCCAGTGCACGCCGTTGGCCGGGTGGTCCAGGACGCCGGCGGCCACGCCGGTTTCCTCCACGGTCTGGTTCTTGTAGAGGATGGCGGAGACCCAGCGCAGGTCCACGGCGTCGGGACGCACGGGGTTGCCGCCGATCACCATGGCGCCCATCGCCGCGTTGTCCGCGATGGTGTCCACGATGGTCCGGCCCTCCATTTCGATCCGGGAGTCCAGGATCTCCAGGGCCGGGACCACGTAGTCCGTGGCGTTCAGGACGTCGAAGATGGTGCAGCCGGGACCGGCGAGGTCCTTCTTCAACACGAACGCGAGCTCCACCTCCACCCGGGGATGGGTGTACCGGTCCCAGTCCACGGAGCAGCCGGTTTCCAGCACCATGTCATCGAAGATCGCGCCGTAGTCCGGCTCGGTGATGCCGGTGGCGGCCTGCATCGCCTTGGACGTGAGGCCGATCTTGCGGCCCACGAGGGTCCGTCCGGCATCCTCATGGCGCCGCCGCCACAGCCGCTGGACTGCGTAGGAGTCCTCCACCGTCATCCCCGGGTAACGGGTGGTCAGGCGGGGGACCGGAGTACGGCTGCGGCCGGCTTCCAGCAGTTCGTCTGCGATGGCCTCGATCGTCGCGGGATCAAGCACGCTAAACCTGCGCCCCGAGCTTGAAGCCCGTCGCTTCTCCGGCGGAGCCGTCCTCTTCCTTGCGGGTGTAGGAGAAGCCGTCGGCGCCCACGGTCACGGCCATCTCGCTCTTTTCCTCACGGACGATCACGGGCTGCGGGTTGCCGTCGAGGCCCAGGACCAGGGAAGCCTCGGTGTACCAGGAGGGGACCACGGGGTTGCCCCACCAGTCGCGGCGCTGGTTGTCGTGAACGTCCCAGGTGATGGTGGGGTTGTCCGGGTCGCCGGTGTAGTAGTCCTGGGTGTAGATCTCGATGCGGTGGCCGTCCGGGTCCAGGATGTAGAGGTAGAAGGCGTTGGAGACGCCGTGCCTGCCAGGGCCGCGTTCGATCCGGTCCGAGATGCGCAGGGCGCCCATCTTGTCGCAGATCTGGATGATGTTGTGCTTCTCGTGCGTGGCGAAGGCAATGTGGTGCAGCCGCGGGCCGTTGCCGCCGGTCAGGGCGGTGTCGTGCACGGTCTGCTTGCGGTGCATCCACGCGGCGTACGTGACGCCGTCGGAGTCCTTGATGTCCTCGGAGACGCGGAAGCCCAGGTCCTCGAGGTACGCCCGGCCGCGCGGGACGTCCGGGGTGACCTGGTTGAAGTGGTCCAGCCGGACCAGTTCGCCGGCGGAGTAGAGGTCGTAGCGCTGGGTAAGGCGCTCGACGTGTTCGGTCTCGTAGAAGAATTCGTAGGGGAAGCCCAGCGGATCCTCGACGCGGACGGCGTCGCCGATGCCCTTGGTGAAGCCTTCCTTGCGGCGCTCGGTGCGGCAGCCCAGTTCCTTGTAATAGGCCTCGGCCGCGTCCACCTCGGCCGGCGACTTCACCCGGTAGGCGAAGGCGGCCGCAGCGGCCACGGGCCCCTTGCGCAGCACCAGGTTGTGGTGGATGAACTCCTCGAGGGAGCGCAGGTAGATGGTGTTCTCGTCTTCCTCGGTGACGTGCAGGCCCAGCAGGTCCACATAGAACTGGCGGGACTTGGCGAGGTCCGTGACCACGAGTTCCAGGTAGGCGCAGCGGACGATGTCCGGGGCCGGGACAGTGGGGGTGGGGACGAAGTTGGTCATGGTGCTCTCTCTTCTTTGAAAGGGGTCTGGGTGGCGCCGGCGGGAAACTTAGGCGCCGAATTTGGGCGTATGAACGGTGCCCAGGGTGATGTGGACAGCCTGCTGGTCGGTGTAGAAGTCGATCGAGCGGTACCCGCCCTCGTGACCCAGGCCGGAGGCCTTGACGCCGCCGAAAGGGGTGCGGAGGTCGCGGACGTTGTGGCTGTTGAGCCAGACCATGCCGGCCTCGACGTTTTGGGAGAAGTTGTGCGCGCGGGTCAGGTTCTGGGTCCAGATGTACGCCGCGAGCCCGTACCTGGTGTTGTTCGCCAGGGCGAGGGCTTCGTCGTCGGTATCGAACGGGGTGATGGCGACGACGGGGCCGAAGATCTCCTCCTGGAAGATCCGCGCGTCCGGGGCGACGTCGGCGAACACCGTGGGTGCGATGTAGTTGCCCTCGGGCAGGTGGTCAGGGCGGCCGCCGCCGGCCAGCAGCCGGCCCTCGGACTTGCCGATTTCCACGTAGGAGGCCACCTTGGCGTAGTGCTCGGGGTGGACCAGCGCGCCGACCTCGGTCTTGGGGTCGTGCGGGTCACCGACCACGATGTTCCTGGCCCGGGCGGCGTACTTGTCGCAGAATTCCTCGTACACGGCGCGCTCCACCAGGATTCGGGAGCCGGCGGTGCAGCGCTCGCCGTTGAGCGAGAAGACGCCGAACAGGGCGGAGTCGATCGCGGCCTCAAGGTCGGCGTCGGCGAACACGACGCACGGTGACTTGCCGCCGAGCTCCATGGAGAGGCCCTTGAGGTTGGCCGCGGCGTTGCGGAAGATGGTCTGGCCGGTGGTGGTTTCGCCGGTGAAGGAGATCAGCGGCACATCCGGGTGCTTGACCAGGGCGTCGCCGGCTTCCTCACCGAGGCCGTTGACCAGGTTGAACACGCCGTCGGGGAGCCCGGCGTCCTTGAAGATCGTCGCCCAGAGCGAGGCCGAGAGCGGGGTGAATTCGGCCGGCTTGAGGACCACGGTGTTGCCGGTGGCCAGGGCCGGGGCGAGTTTCCAGGACTCGAGCATGAACGGGGTGTTCCACGGCGTGATGAGCCCGGCGACGCCGATCGGCTTGCGGTTGACGTAGTTGATCTGGGCGCCGGGGACCTTCATGGCGTCGTCGAACTGGGCCACGATCAGGTCCGCGAAGAAGCGGAAGTTCTCGGCCGCGCGCAGCGCCTGGCCCTTGGCCTGGGTGATGGGCAGGCCGGTGTCGAAGGTTTCGAGCTCGGCCAGGCGGGCCTCCTGGGCTTCGACGGCGTCGGCGATCCTGTTCAGGACCCGGGCCCTCTCACGGGGCTTCATCTTCGGCCACGGGCCGTTGGTGAACGCCTCGCGGGCCGCGGCGACGGCGAGGTCGATGTCTTCCTTCTGGCCGGCGGCGGCGGTGGCGTAGTTGGTGTTGGACACCGGGTCCAGGACATCGAAGGTCGCCCCGCCCACCGAATCAACGAATTCGCCGTTGATGTAGTGCTGGATGTGGTTGGGAAGGCCCTGCGGAACGTAGTGGGCGGTGGTTTCTGCGGCAGTAAACGTCATTGTTTTTCCTTACTGATAGTGCAACGCGGGGTCACTTACGGCCCATGCCGGGCGCCTTAATGGGCGCTAAGTGACCCCGCGTTGGTTTGGGCGAGGTACGCGTCCAGGGTGGCGCTGCGGTGGCGGCGGGCGGCCTTTTCGATGTCATCCGGGCTGGCGCCGGACTCGATGAGCTGCAGCAGCGCCTCGTGCTCGTCGACGGATTCGTGGGCCCGGCCCGGGACGAAGCGGAACGTGGAGGAGCGCAGTGACGCCAGCCGGTTCCAGCCCCGGTGGACGAGGTCCAGGATGTGCGGGTTGGGGCAGTGCTCGAACAGGACGCTGTGGAAGTCCTGGTTCAGCCGGGTGAACCGGACGGGGTCGAAGTGCTGCAGGCATTCGCGCATCTCGGCGTTGACTGCCCGGGCGCGGGCCACGTCCGCCGTCCCGATCAGCGGGGCCGAGAGTGCCGTTGCGGCGCCCTCAACGATGCTGAGGGTCTGCATCGTGTAGAGGTATTCGGTGGGGTCGATTCCGGACACAGTGGCGCCGACATTCCGCTCGAACTTGACCAGGCCCTCGGCCTCGAGCCGGCGGATCGCTTCGCGGACCGGCACCACGCTGACGCCCAGGTCCTCGGCTATCTTGGCCAGCACCAGCCGGTAGCCGGGGGAGTAGGTCCCGTCCACGATCCGGGCCTTGACGGCCGCATAGGCCTGCTCGGATTTGCTGCCGGAAGTCGCGGCCGGCGTGGCTGCGGCCCTGGCTGTCTCAGTCATTGGTCTTGCCTGCTTCCCATTCCTGGTACCGGGTCCGCCAGGCGGCGTTGAGCGGGTAGAGGCCGTCGACGCTGTGGCCCTGCTGCACCATCTCGGCGATGAAGGTTTCCTCGCGTTCCTGCGCGATGGAGTCGTCCGCGAGCTCGTCGGCGAGGGCCGGCGGGATCACCAGGATCCCGTCGGCGTCCGCGACGATGATGTCCCCGGGCTGCACGGTGGTGCCGCCACAGGCGATGGTGATGTCCGTGTCCCAGGGGATGTGCCGGCGGCCCAGGACGGCCGGGTGCGGGTTGGCATAGTACGTAGGCATGTCCATGGCGGCCACGGCGGTGAAGTCGCGCACGCCGCCGTCGGTGATGATGGCGGCGGCGCCGCGGACCTGGGCGCGCAGGGCCAGGATATCGCCGATCGTGCCGGTGCCCTTTTCGCCGCGGGCTTCCATCACCAGGATCTCGCCCTCGTTGACGGAATCGATGGCCTTCTTCTGGGCATTGAAGCCGCCGCCGTGGGTCGTGAACAGGTCCTCGCGGTTGGGCACGTAGCGCAGGGTCCGGGCCGGGCCCACGATCCGCCGCTCCGGGCGGGTGGAGGACAGGCCGTCGATGCTGACGTTGTTCAGGCCGCGCTTGCGCAGCTGGGAGGACAGGGTGGCCGTGCAGACGGACTCCAGTTTGGCCTTCAGCTCCGGGGACAGGCCCGGCGTCCCTGCCGGCTGGGCGGCGGCGAGGCCGGCCGCTTCACGGGAACCGTAGGCTTCCTCCCGCTGGAGATCATCGGTCTTGGGCCGGGCGCCGAAGTCCGCGAACGGCGTCGTGCCTTCCTCCACCCGGGTGACCAGCCGGCCGGTGGTGAGCCCGCCGCCGGCGGCGCCTCCCGTCGTCGCGCTGACTTCCACCTCGACGACGTCGCCCGGCGTGGCCACCGACGCCCCGGCGGGGGTGCCGGTGAGGATGATGTCGCCCTCTTCGAGGGTGAGCAGTTGGGACAGGTCGGCCACGAGCCGGGCGAACGGGAAGAGCAGGTCCACGGTGGTGTCGTCCTGGACCAGTTCACCGTTGTGCCACGTGCGGATCCGCAGTTTGGCGGGATCGACGGCGTCTGCCGCGATCAGGCCCGGGCCCACGGGTGTGAAGCCGTCGCCGCCCTTGGAGCGGAGGTTGGAGCCCTTGTCCGCGTAGCGGAGGTCGTAGACGCCGAGGTCGTTGCTGGCGGTGACCCATTCGACATGGCTCCACGCATCCTCGAGGCCCACGCGGCGGGCGGTCTTGCCGATGATCAGGGCGATCTCGCCCTCGTAGCCGAGGAGTTCGCAGCCGGCCGGGCGCTCCACGGTTGAAGGCGCTGCTGCAGAACCGAGAGCCAGCGACGAGGACGGCTTCAGGAAGTAGGAGGGCTGCTCGGGTGTGCGGCCGCGCTGGGCTGCCCGGCTGGGGTAGTTGATATGCACCGCGATGACCTTGCGGGCCGCGGCCAGGATGTGGTCGGTGACCTGTTCCAAGTGTTACTCCTCATCGAGTACGAAATCGTATACGAAACACTATGGCCCGGAAGCCGGGGAGCGTCAACCCCTTGCGCGGGGATGTTTGCCGGGGCCTTTGCCGGGGCCTTTGGGGACACTTGTAACCTGCGTCATATCTGACGTACAGTTTTGGATCAGGGACGAAATTCTATTATCGAACGTCACGTTCTAATATCGAACACGCTAGGCCGTTGACAGGCCGCCACACAACGAAGTGAGGAAAGCCCGTGCATTTTCACCACCACGGCTACGTATCCGGTGACCCGCGGGTCCAGCCGGCCGCCGGCGCCGGCATCGACCGGCCCACACACCTTCCCGACGAGGTAGATGTGCTGATCGTGGGCTCCGGCCCCGCCGGCATGCTCGCCGCAGCTCAGCTGTCCCAGTTCCCGGGTGTCACCACCCGGATCGTGGAACGCCGGCCGGGCCGGCTCGCGATCGGCCAGGCCGACGGCATCCAGGCCCGCAGCGTCGAGACCTTCCAGGCCTTCGGTTTCGCCGAGCGGATCATCGCCGAGGCGTACCGCATCACGGAGATGGCGTTCTGGAAGCCGGATCCCGCGGACCCCTCGAACATCGTCCGCAGTGCCCGCACCCTCGATGACCCGGGCGGGATCAGCGAGTTCCCGCATCTCATCGTCAACCAGGCCCGCGTGCTCGACTACTTCGCCGAGTTCATGGCCATGTCCCCGAGCCGCATGAGCCCGGACTACGGGCTGGAGTTCCGCGGCCTGGAGGTCACCGGCGAGGGCGAGTACCCGGTCGCCGTGACGCTGGCGCACACCGCCGGTCCTGACGAGGGCCGGGAGCGCGTCGTGCGGGCCAAGTACGTGGTGGGCGCGGACGGCGCCCGCAGCAAGGTGCGCGACTCGATCGGCTGCACCATGGCGGGCGACCAGGCCAACCACGCGTGGGGCGTCATGGACGTGCTCGCCTCCACGGATTTCCCCGACATTCGGCTCAAATGCGCCATCCAGTCCCACGACGGCGGCAGCATCCTGCTGATCCCGCGCGAGGGCGGGCATCTCTTCCGCATGTATGTCGATCTCGGCGAGGTCGCCGCGGACGACCGCGGTGCGGTCCGCAAGACCACCATCGAGCAGATCATCGCCAAGGCCAACGCGATCATCCACCCCTACACGCTTGACGTGCGCAACGTGGCCTGGCACAGCGTGTACGAGGTGGGCCACCGCCTTACCGACAGGTTCGACGACGTCCTCCTGGAGGAGTTGGGCACCCGCACGCCGCGGGTGTTCATCACCGGCGACGCTTGCCACACGCACAGCGCCAAGGCCGGCCAGGGCATGAACGTCTCCATGCAGGACGGCTTCAATATCGGCTGGAAGCTCGGCCACGTGCTGGAGGGGCGCAGCCCGGAGAGCCTGCTGTCCACGTACTCGGCCGAGCGGCAGGTGGTCGCGAAGAACCTGATCGACTTCGACAAGGTGTGGTCGACGCTCATGGCGAAGAAGCCCGAGGAGTTTGAAAACCCCTCCGAGCTCGAGGACTTCTACGTGCGCACCGCCGAGTTCCCTGCCGGCTTCATGACCGAGTACTCGCCGTCGATGGTCGTCGCCGAGGCCACGCACCAGCAGCTGGCCACCGGCTTTCCCGTCGGCAAGCGCTTCAAGTCCGCGCCGGTTGTGCGGGTCTGCGACACCAACCCGGTCCAGCTCGGCCACCAGGCCACGGCGGACGGCCGCTGGCGCATCTACGTCTTCGCGGACCAGGCGGCGCCAGCACAACAGGCGGGGGCCACGTCGCCCGCCGCGGACCTCGCCGCGTGGCTGGCCAGCGCGCCGGACGCGCCGCTCGCCGCCACCCCCGCGGGGGCCGACCGTGATGCCTGGTTCGACGTGAAGGTGATCTACCAGCAGGATCACACTGGCATCGACATCGGCAACGTCCCCGCGGTGTTCAAACCGGAGGTGGGGCCGTTCAAGCTCCCCTACCTCGAAAAGGTCTACGGCACCGACCCGGCGGCGGACATCTTTGCGTTGCGCGGCATCGACCGCGGCGGCGTCATCGTGGTGGTGCGCCCGGACCAGTACGTGGCCAACGTCCTGCCGCTGACGGCGACGGCGGAGCTTGCCGCGTTCTTCGCACCCCTGTTGCGGGCAGGGCGGCCCGCGGCGGTGTGACCGCGTGGAGTTGGCCTTCTTCGCAAGGTTTGTCCGGGCTGGCGGTCAGAGGCCGGCTGCCTGCCGGGACCTGTATTCCGCGGCGGGGTAGACGCCAAGGATGCGTACCTCTGTGGTGAAGAACTCCAGTTCCTCCAGCGCCAGTCTGAGCGGCAAATCCTCGGGGTGCCCCTCGACGTCGGCCATGAACATCGTGGCCGCAAATTCATTGCCCACCATGTAGCTTTCCAGCCGCGTCATGTTTACCCCGTTCGTGGCGAATCCTCCCAGCGCCTTGTAGAGGGCTGAGGGGACATTCCGGACACGGAATACAAAGCTGGTGACGGCCGGTCCGGACAGGATGTCCCGGGCCGGCAGCGGCTTTTCCCGTGCCAGAACCACGAACCGCGTGGTGTTGGAGGGGTCATCCTCGACGGCGGAGGCGAGCACCTCCAGGCCATAGAGTTGAGCCGCGAGTGGAGGAGCGAGCGAGAGTTTGGTGGGATCGTTCCAGTCGCGCACTTCCCGGGCGGACCCGGCAGTATCGCCGGCGATCACGGGGCGCAGGCTGGCGGAGCGGATCAGACGCCGGCACTGGCCCAACGCGTGGAGGTGGCTGTGGACCTCGGTGGCTGCCTCGATGGTGCTGCCCGGGATGCCCAGCAGGTCGAAGTGAATGGGCAGAAAATACTCGCCGACGATCTGCAGCCCGGACTGGGGCAGCAGCACATGGATATCGGCCACCCGGCCGGCAATGGAGTTTTCGATCGGAATCATGGCCAGGTCGGCGGTGCCGACGGCCACCAGTTCAAAGGCGTCTTCGAAACTCGCGCAGGGAACGCTCTCCAGTTCGGGGAACATCTGCATGCACGCAATATTGGAGTTGGCGCCCGGTTCACCCTGGTACGCAATCTTCTGGGCCATGCTCCGTATGGTTTCACGCCAGGCGCCCGCTCACCCAAGTAAGACGCGACAGGGCCGTTTGAGGACCAAAAACGGTCCCTGCCGCGACTCAGCTGGGGTTCAGATACTTGGCGAAGTGGTCCTCGATCCGCTGCCAGGCTTCCGGGGCCGATTCCGGATCCGGGCCGATGCCCATGACCCGCATGAGCGGCCGCAGCACTTTCGGCCCGGTCTCCACGTCGTTGAGGAAGGCGTGCCCGGCGTGCGGGAACTCCTTCACGTCGTTCTCCACGCCCAGCCCGTCGAGCACAGCCGCGAGTTTCGCTGCTTCGCCGGGCAGGGTGCGGTCCCGGCCGCCGAAGTTGGCCACGATCGGGCAGGCACCGGCGAGGGCCTCCCGGGGGTCTTTTGGGCGCCGCCCGTAGTTGACGGCGGCGGCGTCGAAGCCGTCATTGGCCAGCAGCAGGGCGAAGCCGCCGCCCATGCAGAAGCCGATGACGCCGATCTTGCCGGTGGTCCGGCCGGTTTCGCGCAGCCAGTCCCGTGCGGCGGCCAGATCGGTGAAGGCCCGGCCCTCGCCCGCGGACAGCGCGCGCATGGTGGCGACGAGGCAGCGGCGCGCCCCGCCGTCGCTGTACAGGTCAACGGCCAGTGTCAGGTAGCCGGCCGCCGCCATCCGGTCGGCGTGGCGGACGGTGATGTCGTCCAGGCCAAACGCCTCATGGACCATCAGGACCGCGGGGAACGGCCCTTCGCCCTGCGGCGTCGCCAGGTAGCCGCGCAGCGCCGGCGAACCGCCGGCGGCGGCACCGGACCGGCCGAGGTCAGTATTGCTGAGATCCCGGGCGGCGGGCTTGCCGCGTCCTGCGTGTGTCCGTGCCATGCTGACCCCTCCGTCGGCTGTGGGGCCATTCTTGCACGGGCACAAAAAAGCGGCGCCGGAGATCCCCCAAAGGAAAATCCGGCGCCGCCAACGTCCTAAAGACTAGTCCTTTTTGAAGGCGTCCTTGACGTTTTCGCCGACCTTCTTCGCGTCGGCTACAACCTGGTCCTTCTGGCCCTCGGCGCGCAGCTGGTCGTTGCCAGTGGCGTTTCCGGCAGTTTCCTTGGCCTTGCCGCCGAGGTGCTCCGCTTCGTTCTGAATCTTGTCTCCGACACCCATGGTGTAGGCCACCTTTCGTTCCGGTTGAAAATACTGTCCGATCAGCCTAACACAAAGCATGCTTACTAATTCAAGGGGTCTCGCGGGGCAATTCTCCGCAGCGTCATCCGCGGCAGCGGCGGCGCGGTTCGCGAAAGGATGAAATCCCCCCGGCCCGCGGGCTAGGCTCGAGGTCATGGACCACAAGACCACTCTCACGCAGCACATCAATGCTCCGGCGGACGCGGTCTGGGCGGTGGTGTCGGACATTCCCGGATCTGCGGCGACCCTGTCCGGCGTCGAATCGATCCAGATGCTCACGGGCGGACCCTATGCCGTGGGTACCCGCTGGAAGGAGACCCGCACCATGATGGGGCGCGCGGAAACGGTGGAGATGTGGGTTGCCCAGTCCGAGGCGCCGTCGAACGGCCGGGCCGGCAGCACCACTGTGAAGGCCCTCCAGGGCGGCGCCGACTACACCACCAGGTTCGCGCTCGCGGAGCGCGGCGGGGGAACCGACCTTACGCTGACCTTTGGCGCCGAAGTCATCAAACCGACCCGGTTCAGCAGGATCATGCTCACCGTGTTCGGTCCGCTCGGGATGCGCATCACCCGCAAGGCGCTTGCAAAAGACCTGGCGGACATCGCGGCCAAGGCCGAGTGCCAGTGATGGTCCGGCGCGCTGCGGCTGAGAAAACGCCCAAGGTCACCGCCCCCCGGCTCGCGCCGGTCCGTCCCGGGGATCTGCAGGACGACCCTGCCCCGGAGTTCCGGCGGGGTGTTCGGTACGACGGCGTCCGCTACAGCCGCGCGTCGGCAGACGGTCTGGACCTGGGCGGTACGGACTTTGCCGAGTGCGAATTCACCGGAGTGTCCTTCAATGAGACGCAGCTGCGGGGCGCGACTTTCCGTGACTGCATCCTGGCCGAGACGTACGCCCCGGTGCTGATGGCGGCCCGGACCAGCCTGCGGGATGTCGAGATCGGCAACCCCCGCTGGGGATCGGCGGAGCTCTATGAAAGCGGCTGGCAGTCCGTGCGGATCGACGGCGGCAAACTCGACTACGTGAACCTGCGCGGGTCCAAGCTCACGGACGTGCAGATCAGCGACTGCATCATTAACGAGCTGGATCTGGGCTCCTGCACCGCCACCCGGGTCGCCTTGAAGAACTGCACGATCGGCACCCTCGATTTCACCGGAGCCCGGCTCAAGGACTTCGACCTCCGGGGCACCGACTTCCGCACCATCAGCGGTCTGGGCAGTCTGTCCGGCCTCGTCGTCGACGATCACCAGCTCACCCTGCTCGCTCCATTGCTCGCGGCTCATCTGGGCGTCGTCGTCGCGTAATCCGGCGGCATCCGGTTGACCCCCTTGCCCCGCCGTGTAATCTTTATAGAACGAACGGTCGGTAAATTACTCTGCTGCCGGCCCCGCTTTCTTGGTGAAGGATGTTCTCATGGTCGAGGCTTTTCTTGTTGGCGGCGCCCGCACTCCCGTGGGCCGCTACGGCGGCGCCCTCTCCGCAGTCCGCCCCGATGACCTGGCCGCACTGGTAGTCCGCGAGGCTGTGGCCCGCGCCGGCGTCGATCCGGACACCATCGACGAGGTCATCCTCGGCAACGCCAACGGCGCCGGCGAAGAGAACCGCAACGTGGCCCGCATGGCCACCCTCCTAGCCGGGCTGCCGCTGCACATCTCCGGCATCACCGTGAACCGGCTCTGCGCCTCCGGGCTCAGCGCCATCATTATGGCCAGCCACATGATCAAGTCCGGCGCCGCGGACATCGTGATCGCGGGCGGCGTCGAATCCATGAGCCGCGCCCCCTGGGTCCAGGAAAAACCCCGGACCGCCTTCGCCAAACCGGGCGAAATCTTCGACACCTCCATCGGCTGGCGTTTCGTCAACCCCCAGTTCACCAAGGGCGAGCTGTCCAGGGACGGCAAAATGACCTACTCCATGCCGGAGACGGCAGAAGAGGTGGGGCGGGTTGACGGCATCTCGCGGGAGGACGCCGACGCCTTCGCCGTCCGCTCCCACGAACGCGCCCTGGCCGCCATCGCCGCCGGCCGCTTCGCGGAGGAAATCGTTCCCGTGACCGTCAAGACCCGCAAGGGCGAGACCGTGGTGGACACCGATGAGGGCCCCCGCGCCGGCACTACCATGGACGTCCTCGCCGGGCTCCGGCCGGTAGTCAAGGGCGGCTCGATCGTCACCGCCGGCAACTCCTCCACCCTCAACGACGGCGCCTCCGCCATCATCGTTGCCTCGGAGGCCGCGATCCAGAAGCTTGGCCTCACGGCCCGCGCCCGCATCATCGACGGCGCCTCAGCCGGCTGCGAGCCCGAAATCATGGGCATCGGGCCGGTTCCGGCCACCCAGAAGGTGCTCGCCCGTTCCGGGCTCAGCGTCGATGACCTCGGCGCCGTCGAGCTCAACGAGGCGTTCGCGACCCAGTCCCTGGCCAGCATGCGCCGGCTCGGCCTCGACCCGGAGATCGTAAACCGCGACGGCGGTGCGATCTCCCTGGGCCACCCGCTGGGGTCCTCCGGTTCCCGGATCGCCATCACACTGCTGGGCCGGATGGAGCGCGAAAACGCCAAAATCGGCCTTGCCACCATGTGCATCGGCGTCGGCCAGGGCACGGCCATGCTGCTGGAGCGCGTCTAGTGGCGGCCCCGGCCCTCGACCCGGCTGGCTTCGGCACGCTCCTGGTCGAAGAGCGCGAGGACCGCGTGGTGGTGGTGCTCAACCGCCCCGAGGTCCGCAACGCGATCGACCAGCAGATGGTCGATGAACTCCACACCGTCTGCGCCCATCTCGAGCGGCACCCCAAAGTCCTCATCATCGCCGGCTCCATGGGGGTTTTCGCCTCCGGCGCCGACATCGGGCAGCTGCGCGAGCGGCGCCGCGACGATGCCCTGCAGGGCATCAACTCCACCATTTTCGTCCGGATCGCCAAGCTGCCGATGCCCGTCATCGCAGCCCTGGATGGCTTCTGCCTCGGCGGCGGCGCCGAGCTGGCGTACGCCGCGGACTTCCGGATCGGCACCCCGTCCGTCAGGATCGGCAATCCCGAAACCGGACTCGGCATCCTGGCCGCCGCCGGTGCCAGCTGGCGCCTCAAGGAACTCGTGGGGGAGCCCGTCGCCAAGGAAATGCTGCTCGCCGGTGCCGTGCTGCGCGCAGACCGTGCCCTGGCCGTCAATCTCATCACCGAAATCCATGAACCGGCCGGGCTGATGGCCGCGGCCCACAGCCTCGCCGACCGGATCGCCACACAGGACCCGCTCGCCGTCCGGATCACCAAATCCGTGTTCCACGCCCCGGCCGAGGCGCATCCCCTCATTGACCAGCTGGCACAGGGGATCCTCTTCGAATCCCAGGCCAAGTTCGACCGCATGCAGACATTCTTGGATAAGAAATCAGCCAAGAAAACAGAGAAAAAGTCCGCCAAAGATTCCGGGAAGCAGAAATAGACATGGGCAACTCCGTACTCCCCGCCAACCTTCCGACAGCAGTGGGAGTCCTCGGTGGCGGCCGCATGGGCGCAGGCATCGCCCACGCCTTCCTGATCAACGGAGCCAACGTCGTGGTCGTCGAGCGCGACGAGGCGTCGGCCGAGGCCGCCCGGGAGCGGGTCGAGTCCGCCGCCGCCAAGAGCATTGAGCGCGGCGCCGTGGACGGCAACCTGGACGAGATCGTTTCCCGGCTCGCGGTCACCGTGGACTACGACGACTTCGCCGGCCGGCAGCTGGTGGTCGAGGCCGTTCCGGAGGACTGGGACCTGAAGATCACCGCGCTGCGCGGCATCGAGGAACGGCTCGCCGACGGCGCCTACCTCGCCTCCAACACGTCCTCGCTCTCCGTCAACGGTCTGGCCCGCGAACTGAAGCGGCCGCAGAACTTCCTGGGCCTGCACTTCTTCAACCCGGTGCCGGCGTCGACGCTCATCGAAGTGGTCCTCGGCGAGCAGACTTCCGACGCCCTGGCCCAGGCCGCCCGCGGATGGGTGGAGGCGCTCGGCAAGACCGCCGTCGTGGTCAACGACGCGCCCGGCTTCGCCTCCTCCAGGCTGGGCGTCGCGATCGCCCTCGAAGCGATGCGCATGGTGGAAGAGGGCGTGGCCACCGCGGAAGACATCGACAACGCCATGGTGCTGGGCTACAAGCACCCCACGGGACCGCTGCGGACCACCGACATAGTGGGCCTGGACGTGCGCCTCGGCATCGCGGAGTACCTGCAGTCCACGCTGGGTGACCGTTTCGCTCCGCCGCAGATCCTCCGCGACAAGGTGGCCCGCGGCGAACTGGGCCGCAAGTCCGGCAAGGGCTTTTTCGACTGGACCAAGTGACCGGCATTCGTCCGTGCCCCTAGGATGGTGCGGTGACCTCCCTGGACCGCCCCGCGATCGCGCCCATCACCCTGACCGGCAAGTACGTCGTCCTTGAGCCGCTGAGCCAGGACCACCATGACGGCCTTGTCGAGGCGGCACGCGACGGCGAGCTGTGGCACCTCTGGTACACCAGCGTGCCCGCCCCGCAGCACATGGCCGCCGAGATTGAGCGTCGACTGGCCCTGCAGGACAGCGGTGCCATGCTGCCCTTCACCACGCGGCTGCTCGACCCCGCTGCCGGCGGACCGGGCCGGGTGATCGGCATGACCACCTACATGAACATCGACGCCGCCACGCCCCGGGTGGAGATCGGCTCCACCTGGAACGCGGCGTCCGCGCATGGCAGCGGCAGCAATCCGGACTCCAAGTTGCTGCTGCTGCGGCACGCCTTCGATACGCTGGGCTGCCCCGCCGTCGAGTTCCGGACGCACTGGCTCAACCACCAGTCCCGCGAGGCGATCACGCGGCTGGGGGCCAAACAGGACGGCGTGCTCCGCAGCCACACGCGCAGCGCCGACGGGGCGCTGCGGGACACCGTCGTGTATTCCATCCTGGAACATGAATGGCCGATGGTCCGGAACGCCCTCGAATCCCGGCTGGCGAAGCGGCGCTAGCGTGCCGAGTAGGCCTTGGCCCCGTTAAGCGATGCGAAGTACGCCTCGTAGCCCCGGGCGTTCGGGTGGAAGTTTTCGGGACTGGCCAGGGCTGTACGGCTGAAATTGATCCACGGAGCCGCAGAGTTCACGCCGTGACCGGCAAAAGCGGCCCGGACATCGACGTACTCCGCTCCGGTGGCCCGGGCGGCGGCCGCGATGGAGCCGTTCAGGCCGTCCGCCAGGACCGTGGCCTTGTAGATGAACCGGGACATCGGATCAGCCTGGCCGGGCGCTACCGGATCATAGAGGTAGGGGTAGCCCGTCACTACAACCTTGGCGTTGGGGGCGGCAGCCTTCACGCGCTGGATCATCGCTGTCACGTCGCCGGACAGTCGATGGCTGGAGATCTGGCCCTCGGCGTAGGCACTGGCGGCATCGCACAGCGGACCCGCAGCGGGATTGACCATGGCGGCGCCGCAGGAGGCGAGGATTTCCGCAAACCGGAGGTTGTTGCCGCCGGCAGTGATGGTGACGAGCCCGGTGGTCCTGGTCAGCCGCCTGAGCTGGGTGTTGACGACGTCCTGGGTCGTCTTGCCGCTGCAGGCCGCGTTGGCGACGAGTTTGATGGTCTTCGTGTGGGCAGCGAGTTCGGAATAGCTGTTCTCGCTGCGGTAACAATCATCCAGGTACGGCCCCGCCCCCAGCCCGGCGGCATAGGAGTCTCCGAGCGCGACGTACCGGGTCCTGTCCGCCGCCTCCGCCGGTACCGCCGCCACGCCGGCCGCCATGGCCAGGGCGGCGAGACCGGCCGCCAGAGCCGTCCGCCGGCGTCGAAGTTTCAGACGTCCCATGGTGTTCTCCTCAGTGGCACCCTGGGTTCAGCGCCCGTGCCGTGAAAAACGTGTTGCGAAGCGTTAACCCCGCACCATGCCAATGGTCCCATTGTGTATAACGTTTGTGAATCCTGCCGCGGATCGCGCCGGTGCGTGTGCTTAGCTTTCTGGATGATGATTCCTGCAGCGCCCCTGGGCCAAGCCAAGGGGCAGGCGGTGCCCGGAACCGTGGAGTGGGATGGGGCCGTCAACGCCTGGCACGTGGCCGGGGACGTGTTCCGCATGGGACGGCGGGAGTGGCTCACCGAGGCCGGCTGGCGGCAGGTGCACCGCCGGGGCATCCGGACCGTCATCGACCTCCGCAATGAAGCCGAAATCCGGCGCCGGGAGACCGATCCGCCGGTGCGGGCTGGGGCCCTGGCCGGTTTCGACGTCGTGCTGGCCCCCACCGAAGACCCGGACAACCGCGAATTCCGCGAGCTCTGCGTGCCTTACCTGAACGACCCCGCCTGTTATGCGGACAACGCCAGGCTGTTCCCGCACCTGCTGGCCCGGGTCTTCAAGGCGGTGGCCGCCGCGGAAGGCGGTGTGGTCATCCATTGCTCCGCGGGGCGGGACCGGAGCGGCATGATCGCCGCCATGCTCCAGGACCTCGCCGGTGACAGCGACGAGGCCATTGTGGGCGGCTACCAGCGCTCCATGCGGGACATCAACGAGCATCTCCGGCACGCCGCAGTCCCGCATCCCCACGAGCGTTTCCTGCCCGAGAATGTGCTGGCGCCCCTGCTGGAATCCCGGGGCCAGAGCCTGCTGCAATTTGTCCGGTCCCTCAACACTGCGGACTACCTCTTCCGCCACGGCGTGACGACCCCGGAACTCGCGGCCATCCTCGGAAAGCTCGGCCGATAGGGTGGGCGCAGTTAGGGTAGGCCAGTGAAGACTCCGAAGTTCCAGCCGATGGTGCGGGCCGCCGCGGCCCTCGCGATTGCGCTTGCCGGTACCGTGCCTGCCTTTGCGCTGACCGCGGTCCCGGCGATGGCCGAAGCCAACGCCCCAGTCCCCGACGACCCGGCGCCCGCTGCATCGGCGATGGCGACGCCGGTCTCGACGGCGGTCCCGATGCCGGTGCCGGTCTCGACGGCGGTTCCAGCGCCGGCTGCGTCTGCGATCTCGACGGCGGTCCCGGTCCCGGTGCCGTCGCCGGCTGACGCGCCTTTGGCTGGTTCTTCTCCGGTGCCGTCCGCGACGCCGATCAGCGATGCCGGCCTCGCCGAGGCCGTGCGGCGGGACCTTGGCATGACCCTCGCGGAATTCGACGCCGCCGGTGCACTTGCCCGGCGGGCCGCCGACGCCGCACCCTCCCTTCGGGCCCTCCCGGGTTATGTGGGGATCAGCCTCGCCGGCGGCAAGATCGCGGTTGAAGGCAGCGGCGCCGAGCTCCGGGCCCGCGTGGCCGAACTGAACCAGTCCGGCCCGGCTGACTTCCTGCTTGCCGCCCCCGCGGCCGCCGCCGCTGTCCCGTCAGCCGCGGAGCTGCTGGCCTCCAGCACCCAGCAACTGTTCGAGGCCTATGTCCGCGAGGTCGGGGCCGCCGGGCTGCAGGCCGTCACGTACACAGACGGCCACTTTGTCATCCGCACCGGCGGCACCAACACGGCGCAGTCCGTTCCGGCTGCCGACGCCCTTCCCGCCGCCGCTGTTCCCGCCTCCGTTGTTCCCGCCGCTGGCGCCGATGCGCAGCCGGCGAAAGCGCCGGGCACGGTGCCGAAGATGTCCGCGGCCGAATTCGTGGCCCGCTACGCCAACGTGACGCTGGAACAAGGATCCCGGATCACCACCGAGGAAGACTACTTTGGCGGCCAGGGCTACATCGTTGACGGCCAAGCCCTGTGCTCGGCCGGGTTCGGGGCCTTCAGCCCCGCGGGCGAGCCTCTGGTCCTGACCGCCGGGCACTGCGCCGGTGACGGCTCCGCGAAGCAGGCCGCGATCGAAAATCCGGCGGGCGCGCCAGCGGCCGGGGGTGCAGGTTCGGGCGCGGCCGCCGGGATCCTGGGCACATTCGGGTTCAGCCAATTCGGCGGCCCCGGAAATTCCAAGATAGCGACGGACAGCGCCAGCGTCGGCACGGACATCGCCGTCCTCCACGGCATCAGGAGCGACCTGGACCTCCAGCCCGCCGTCACCCGATGGGACAAGCCCGCCGATCCGGGGCCGACGTCCGTGAAGATCGTGGGAACAGTGGCTCCTTTCCAGGGCCAGCCCGTGTGCCGGTCCGGCCGGACCACCGGGTGGAGGTGCGGCACGGTGGATTCAGTCGGCATCTGGGCCATGGTTGGGCCAAATTCACTACCGCCCGATTATGACAACGATCTCCGGGCGGTCCGGGGCTTCGACTCTACGTCCGTCACCTCCGGCGGCGGGGACTCCGGCGGCCCGTGGATCAGCGGGAACTTCGCCGTCGGGCTGCACACGGGGGCGGAAAGTACCGACGAGGGCGTCCAGACTCGGGCCATCGCGACCAGCCTCGAGGACGCCATGGGCCAAGTCCCCGGCGGTGTCCAGCTGCAACTGTTCCTGGCCAAGCCAGCGCTCGCTGCGGCCTCCAACGGAACCGTCACAGCCGGTGAGCCGATTACCGGGCACATCGATGCCGGTCCGGCCTCCGTGGTGGCTCCGAATTCCAAGGTCCGCATCACCGTCCTGAACCAGAAACCTGGCCAGACCTCCGGCCAGAAGGACGGCCAGCCCTTGGAAGTGCCGGTCGATGCGTCGGGAAACTGGCAGTTCCCCGCACCGTCGTTGGCCGGGCCCTTCACGTTCTCGGCTGAAACCGTGAACGGCTTCAGCGGCTCCGGCGCAGTCGCCCTGTCCGTCGACGTCTCCCGGCTCGCGGCTCCGGCCATCACCTCACCTGTGGACGGCCAGCCGGAGGGCCCGGGACTCACAGCCATCGACGCCATCGAGGGCACCGGAGAAGCCGGAGGCACGGTGCGGCTCTCCGGCGACTTCACCGGGACCGGGCTCGTCGACGCAGACGGCCGCTGGCGCATCAACGTGGCCGATCAGCCGGTCTTCGGAAAAATTTCGGTCACGGCAGTGCTCACGGCCCCCGGAGAAATGGACAGTCCCGCGGCGACCCGCGCCTATACCGTCATTCCGCCGGCTCCGGCGGTGTCGAACCTCAGGGACGGCCAACACCTGCGCCAGGACGCCCTGCCAGCCACCATCTCCGGCACAGCCCTTCGAGGTGCCGGCGTGGCCGTGGCTGTGGACGGGGTGGCCGTGGACTCCGTGCAGGCCGGTTCCGGTTCCGGAGCGGAGGAGGCCGCGCTCGAGCCCGGGACCGCGCAGACCTTGGCCGGCAGTGCCCGGTGGAGTGTCACGTTCCCCGCGGAACTGGATGCCGGAGCGCACACCTTGACCGTGACGCAAACCATTGACGGCGTCGCATCGCCGCCGGCAGCCGTGGCGTTCAGCGTCGAGGCCACGCCCGTTTCCGGGGGCACTCCGGCCGGGCCGCCCGCCGGGCCGCCGGGATCCGTGCAGCCGGCAACGCCTGGCCACCCGGCGGTCCCGCAACAGCCCGCCAACCCTGCCGGGGCTCCCGCCGGACCGGTCAAACCGGCGCAAGCTCCCGCCCCGCCGTCGGACACCTCCGTCGTTGTGGGCGGCGCGGCACCGGGCAGCACAACACCGGACAACACGGCACCAGGCAACACGGCGGGCACCTCAGGCCAGCTGGCGAGCACGGGCGCCGGCGGGCTCCTGCCCGTGGCCGGTCTCGGCGCGGGAGCCCTGCTGCTCGGCGCGGCCTTCGTGGCATTCGGCCGGCGCCGGGCGGTGCGTTAGCCGGGGCCTCCAAGCCCGGGCTCGCCGGAAAGCCGCGGGGTCGCCGTAAGGCTACGGCGACCCCGCAAGCTTTGGGCGAATCCGCGCGTTCGGGACAGCGAGCCGCGCGTTACTGGAAGTCAGCCAGCCAGAGATCCGGGCCGAAAACCTCGTACTGAATGTCCTTGGCGGGGACGCCACCGGCAATCAAGGCGCTCCGAACCGACTTCAGGAACGGCAGGGGACCGCAGAGGTAGTACTCGGCGTCGTCCGGGAGTTCGACGTCGCCGACGTCCATGAAACCGGAGAACACGGAACCGCCCGCCTCGCCGGTACCGCCCGCCTCGCCGGTTTCGGCCACCGCGGACGCCCCGCCGGTACCGCCCGCCTCGCCGGTTTCGCCCGCCCCGGCTCCCTCGCCCGTCTCGCCGGTCTCCGCTGTCCCCGCGGGAGCCAGGAACCACGTCTTCAGGGTCCCGTCCGCGAGTTTCGCAAGATCTTCCCTGACCTGAGCGCGGAGCGGGAAGGATGCCTCGCTGTCATCGGCATGCAGCAGCACCACCTGGCGGCGTGAACCGGACTGCACGAGGTGGGAGAGCATCCCGGCCATGGGCGTGATGCCGATTCCCGCGCTGGCCATGACCAGCGGCCGGTCCGTGTACTCCAGCACAACGTCGCCGAACGGAGCTGAGAGCACCACCTCGTCGCCCACCTGGACGTCATTGTGGAGCAGCGTGGACATCTCGCCGTCGGGAGTCTGAAGTCCGTGGACCCTCTTGACGGCGAACTGCCGGTGCTGCCCGTCGTCGGCCCTGGTCAGGCTGTATTGCCGGGGCTGCTGTACGCCGTCGGGCATGGTCATCTTGAGGGTCACGTACTGCCCGGGCAGGGACGGCTTGACGTCCCGCTCGTCGGTCCGCTCGACGACGAACGAGACGACGTCGGCAGTCTCCTGGATCCGCTGCACCACCCGCCACGTCCGCCAAATGGTCTCGGGGGAGAGGTGCACTGCGTTGTACAGCCCGCGCTCCTTGTTGATGAGCAGGTTCGCCATCAGCCAGTAGACCTCATCCCAGGCGGCGGCGACCTCGGGAGTGACAGCATCGCCCAGAACATCCACGATCGCCCACATGAGGTGGTCGTGGACAATCTGGTACTGGTCCGGGCTCGGGCCCAGCGAGACGTGTTTGTGGGCCACCCGGGAGAGCAGATGATCCGGCACCTGGTCCGGTTTCTCCACGAGCATGCCGGCGAAGGCCGCGATGGATCCGGCGAGCGCCTGCTGCTGGCGGCCGTCCGCCTGGTTTCCCCGGTTGAAGAGCCCGTCCAGGAGATCCGGCTGCGCCTCGAACATATGTTTGTAGAAGCGCTTGGCGATCTCCTCGATGTGCTCGCCGACTACGGGCAGCGTTGCCTGAATGACGGGAAGTGAAGTGTCTGAGAGCATGGTGCATCCCTTCCGGTGAGACCGGTGATGCCCGGCGGTGCCGGGCGACTCAGCACTTCCAAGCTAACAGCCGCGGCACCGCGCCTTCCGGGCCGATCGGCCCTACATCGGGAGCGGGGTCCGGTGTAGGCGGCCTCCCGCCCTGGGCCCGAGTTCGCCGGAAAGCTCCCGGGTCGCCGGAACGTTACAGCGACCCCGCAGGTCTCCGGCGACCCCGAGGGTTCGGGGCAGAAGTCAGGCCTTGCGGTCCAGCAGCAGGTTGGTGATCCGCAGCGTGCAGATTCGCTGGCCGGTCTCGTTCGTGATCAGCACCTCGTGGGTGGTCAGGGTGCCGCCCAGATGGATGGGGGTGGCCGTGATCGTGATCAGTCCCTCGCGGGCCGACTTGTGGTGCGTGGCCGAGACGTCGACGCCCACCGCCGTCTTGCCCAGGGTGCTGGCGTGGATGACGGCGGCCCAGGACCCCACGGCCTCGCCCACGGCCAGTGAGGCGCCGCCGTGCAGGAGCCCGAACGACTGCCGGTTGCCCTCCACCGGCATGGTCGCCACCACGCGGTCCACGGACTCCTCGACGATCTTCACGCCCATCTTCTCGTCGAGTTCCCCCAGGGTGATTTTCCACAACTCGGTGCGGCCGGTCTCGGGCGTCATAGCGTCTCCTTCGTTGCCGGCCGGCCGGGTCCCGGACGGTCGGTGCCGCCGCGGCTAGTGTGCGGCAGGCCTCATTCATGTACTGTAGATCATATTACCGAACGGACGGTCAGTAATGTTCCGGCCGTGTTGATCTTGCTCCCCCGTTGGAAGGACCCGTCAACGATGACCACCACAGCCGCACCCGCAGTAGACACTGTCGAGATCGTTCCCAGTTTCATCCGGGGTTCCTGGTGGACTCCCGACGACGCCGCTGCCGCCGGCGCCGCGCCGGTACTGGACGCCAGCACCGGCGAGCTCCTGGCGAAGGTGAGCACCGAGGGGCTCGACCTCGCCGCCGTCGTGGATTATGGCCGCACCACCGGCCAGGCGGAACTTGGCACGCTGACCTTCCACCAGCGCGCGCTCAAGCTCAAGGAACTGGCGCAGTACCTCAATGGCCGCCGCGAGGAGTTCTACGCGCTCTCGGCGCAGACCGGCGCCACGAAGATCGACTCCATGATCGACATCGACGGCGGCATCGGCGTCCTGTTCACCTTCGGGTCCAAGGGCCGCCGGGAGCTGCCCAACTCCCAGGTGGTGGTGGATGGCCCCATGGAGGTGCTGTCCCGCGACGGCTCGTTCGCCGGTGAGCACATCTACACCCGCATCCCCGGCGTTGCCGTGCAGATTAACGCCTTCAACTTCCCTGTCTGGGGCATGCTGGAGAAGCTTGCCCCGGCCTTCCTCGCCGGCGTCCCCACCATCGTCAAGCCCGCCACCCCCACCGGGTACGTGGCCGCCGCCGTGGTCAAGGCGATCGACGAATCCGGCATCCTGCCCACCGGCTCGCTGCAGCTGATTTCCGGCTCGGTCCGCACGCTGCTGGACCACCTGGACTACCGCGACCTCGTGGCCTTCACCGGCTCCGCGTCGACCGCCAACACGCTCAAGTCGCACCCCAATGTGGTCAAGGGCGGGGTCCGCTTCACGTCCGAGACCGACTCCCTGAATGCCGCGATCCTGGGCCCGGATGCGGTCAAGGGCACACCGGAATTCGACGCCTTCATCAAGTCCCTCGTCACCGAGCTGACCGCCAAGGCCGGCCAGAAATGCACCTCGATCCGCCGCGCGATCGTGCCGCAGGAACTCGTCGCCGACGTCACCGCCGCCGTGGGGGACCGCATTCGCGAACGCGTCGTGCTCGGTGATCCCCGCGCCGAGGGCGTCACCATGGGCGCCCTGGCCTCCCTTGAGCAGCTCGCCGACGTGCGCGCCGCCGTACAGTCCATGCTCGACGCTGGCGGGGAGCTCGCCTACGGCACGCTCGACGCGCCCAAGGTCACCAGCGCGGACGGCAGCATCGGCGTCGTCGACGGCGGCGCCTTCATGTCCCCGGTCCTGCTGAGCTGGGCCAACCCGGAAGCCGAGGAGGTCCACTCGCTCGAGGCCTTCGGCCCGGTGTCCTCGGTGATCGGCTACACCGACCTGGCCGACGCCGTCCGCCTCGCCGCCCGCGGCGGCGGCTCGCTGGTCGCCACGGTCTGCACGAACGATCCCGCCGTGGCCCAGCAGCTGGTCACCGGCATCGCGGCCCACCACGGCCGCGTGCTCATGCTCAACCGCGAGGACGCCCGCAGCTCCACCGGCCACGGCTCCCCGGTCCCGCACCTGGTCCACGGCGGTCCCGGCCGCGCCGGCGGCGGCGAAGAGCTCGGCGGCATCCGCTCGGTGATGCACCACATGCAGCGCACCGCCATCCAGGGCTCGCCGAACATGCTCACCGCCGTCACCGGGCTCTGGCACACCGGAGCGGACCGCAACTTCACGCTCGAGACCGAGGGCCAGCACCCGTTCCGGAAATCCCTCGCCACCCTGCACATCGGCGACGCCATCCGCTCGGAGCTGCGTGAGGTCTCGCTGGAGGAAATCACCAAGTTCGCGAACTCCACCGGCGACACCTTCTACGCCCACACCAACCAGGAAGCCGCCGCGGCCAACCCCTTCTTCCCGGGCATCGTGGCGCACGGCTACCTCCTGCTCAGCTGGGCAGCCGGCCTGTTCGTGGAGCCCGCACCGGGACCGGTCCTGGCCAACTACGGCCTGGAGAACCTGCGGTTCATCACCCCCGTGGCCGCGGGCGATTCCATCCGCGTGACCCTGACGGCCAAGAAGATCACCCCGCGCGAGACCGACGAGTACGGCGAGGTGGCCTGGGACGCCGTCCTGACCAACCAGAACGACGAAATCGTCGCGACCTACGACGTCCTGACCCTCGTAGAGAAGTAGCCCGTCCCGCTCACTCCCGCCTTACCTCCCGTTGCGCTATCACTTGTGGCTGCCAAAAGGTCGAAATGACCGCCACAAGTGATAGGGCAACCGGGGAGGGACAGGGGCGGGCTTCGCCGTGCAGGGAGCAATTGGCGGGCTCTTTCCATCCCGCTCCGGCGTAAAATCTTGCTCGTAGGAGGTGGCGAAATGACCCTAGTACTCAATAAAGCCACAACAGTCCTGCCAGTTGATGATGCAGCGCGTGCCCGGCATTTCTACGCGGACACTTTGGGGCTCCCGCACCGTGGCGTGGCAGATGACGGAAGCGAATTGTTCGGCTCAGAAGGCGGCCCAATGCTGCAGCTGATGCCAGTCAAGGATGGAAAGCATTCAGAGCACACCACCCTGAGCTTCGAAGTCAGCGAGATCGAGCGCACGGTCCAGGAAATGGAAGCCAAGGGCGTCATGTTCCAGGACTACGATCGCCCGGACCTCAAGACCGAGAACCATATTTGTACAACTGATTCAGAGAAGTGCGCCTGGTTCATGGACTCCGAGCACAATATTCTGTGCGTGCACGAGAACATCACCACGGCAGCTGATTACCAGCTCTAAACGGCTGGCAACGGCGGGTTTTCGGGCGCTCCGGCTCAGCGGGGCGCCCTTTTCTGTTGCCCGCGGCCATCCAGGGCGCCTCGCCGCCTTCCGGTGGCGCCCAGGCCCAGGCCCAGGTCCAGGTTCACGAGAGGGATTGTCCTCAGCTGCGTCCCTGCAATTGGTTCGCGGGCTGGTCAGCTTCCGTTGTACTCGTCGTCGGTGATGTGCTCGCCCCACGTGGTGGTCGTCGCTGCGTCCTCGCCGTTCTGGAGCATCGCGATATGTTCCATGAAGCAGCCAGGGGCGGCCGCGTGCCAGTGCTCCTCGCCGGGCGGCGTGTAGAGCGTCTGGCCGGGGTGGACTTCGACGATCTTGCCGTCCCGGGTTCCGAACGGGCCAACTCCCTGGGTGACGCGGAGGTACTGGCCGTTTTCGTGGGAGTGCCAGGCGGTGCGGGCTCCGGGCGCGAAACGGACGGTCGCGACCACCATCGTCTGATCCGGCTCGTGCGGGAGCGCGATCGGATCGAGCCAGACGTCGCCGGCGAACCGGGCCGGCGGGTTCTTCGCAGTGGGGACAGTGGGTTCGATGTTCATGGTGATCCTTACTTGCTCTCGGTGAAGAGCCGCTTGGCCACGCCCATGGCGGCCATACCCTTGGGCCAGCCGGCGTAGAGCGTGACATGGGTGATGGCTTCGATGAGTTCTTCCCGGGTGACGCCGTTCTCAATGGCGCGACCAAGGTGGAAGCCGAGCTGTTCGGTGTTGCCGCCGGCGGTGAGAACGGCGACGGTGATAAGGCTGCGGTCACGGGCCGGAAGCTCCGGGCGGTTCCAGACGTCCGCGAACAGGACGTCGTCGGTGAGCTCGGCGAGCTTCGGGGCGAAGTCTCCGAACATGTTCCGGCCGCCGCCGATCTGTTGGGGTTGGTCAGTCATGATGTTCCTTCTTTCAGTGGAAGCTCGAACTGCTGCACAGAGCTTCATGCAGGGCTTCAGGCGCCTCGGCGGTCACAGTTGCTTCCGTCGCCGCGCCAGGGGCGTGAGTTCGTTGGCGCCGTAGCTGTTGTCGTCCGGGTTGACGGTAACGCCGGGTGCGACGAGCTGGTCGATGCGGTCCAGCACGTCGCTGGCCAAGGTGATGTCCGGGGCGGGCAGATAAGACTCGAGCTGTTCCATGGTGCGCGGTCCGACGATGGCGGCTGTGACGCCGGGGTGGTTGATCGCGAAGGCGATGGCCAGTTCGATGAGCGTCAATCCGGCATGTTCGGCCAGTTGGGCGAGTTCTTCGACGATGTCGAGCTTGCGCTGGTTGGCCGGGCTCGTCATGTCGAACCGGGCGTTCGGACGCGCGGTTGAGGTGGGCGCGGAGGCTGCATTTTTACGCCAGCGCCCGGAGAGCCAGCCGCCGCTGAGCGGGCTGTAGGTGAGGGTTCCCATGCCGTGGCGCTGCACCGTGGGAAGGATGTCCTCCTCGATGCCGCGGACCAGGATCGAGTACGGCGGCTGCTCGGTGACAAACCGCTCCAGGTTGCGTTCCCGGGATGCCCACTGGGCTTCCACGATCTGCGACCCGGAATACGACGAGGAGCCGATGTACCGCCCCTTCCCCTGGCGGACCAGATCAGTGAGGGCGCCGAGAGTCTCCTCGACGTCGGTATCCGGGCTGGGCCGGTGCACCTGGTAGAGGTCGATGTAATCGGTGTTCAAGCGGCGAAGGGAGTCTTCCACCGCCCGCATGATCCAGCGGCGGGATCCACCCCGCTGGTTGGGATCGTCCTCGTTCATGGGCATGAAGAACTTCGTGGCGAGGAACACGTCCTCACGCCGGCCCTCCAGTGCCTGCCCGACGATTTCCTCGGATGCCCCGCCGGAGTAGACATCGGCGGTGTCGATGAAGTTAATGCCCGCGTCGAGGGCGCGGTGGATGATTCGAATGGAGTCCGCGGTGTCGTTGTTGCCCCAGGGGCCGAACATCATCGCGCCGAGGCATAGGGGACTGACCTGCACGCCTGTGCGGCCAAGGGGGCGATATTTCATGGGTGGCTTCTCTCGGTCTCAGGCTTCGGGGATGACCATGGCGAAACGCTCTTCGCGGGACTCGTCGGGGTCCGGTCCGTTGCGCACGCCGGTGTCGAGGGAGTCGATGGCGGCGAGTTCGTCGGCGCCGAGTTCGAAGTCGAAGACGTCGAAGTTCTCGGCGATGCGTGCGGGGTTGGTCGACTTCGGGATGGCTGAGCGGCCCTGCTGCAGGTGCCAGCGGATCATGACCTGGGCGGGGCTCTTTCCGTGTGTTTGTCCGATGCCGGCGATCGTCGGGTCTTCCATCACGTTCCTGCGCTTCTCGCCCCATCCGGGGTAAAAAGTGATGCCGCCGATCGGTGACCACGCCTGGGTAAGGATGCCGTGTTCGGTGTCCGTTGCCTGGACGGCCGGCTGGGCGAAGTACGGGTGCAGCTCAATCTGGTTCACCGCCGGGACGACGTCTGTGGCCGCCAGCAGTTGCTCCAGGTGATGCGGCATGAAGTTGCTGACACCGATCGCCCGGACGCGCCCGTCAGCAAGCAGGGTCTCCAGGGCCTTGTACGCGCCGACGGTTCTTTCGAAGCGGTCGGGGGCGGGCTGATGCAGGATGAACAGGTCCAGGTAGTCGACGCCGAGCTTGCCTGTCGCCTTTTCCCAGGCGTGCAACGTCTGGTCGTAGCCGTAGTCACTGACCCAGACTTTGGTCTCGATGAACACGTCGGAACGGTCCAGGCCCGAGTTGCGGATGCCCTCACCGACCTCCCGCTCGTTGCCGTACGCCGCGGCAGTGTCGATGTGCCGGTAGCCGGCCGCCAGCGCCGCTTCGACGGCCGCCGTCGTTTGCTCCGGCGGGCTTTGGAAGACGCCCAGTCCGAGGGCGGGCATCGTGACGCCGTTATTGAGAGTAAGTTCCATGTGCATGCCTTTCACGGTATTCAGGTGTGCGGGATTGTGGGAGGGCACGTGAGTACCCCCTTTTCGGATGTAGACAGGTCAGCGGGCGGCCTCGGCCAGGGGTGCGGGTGCGGCCCTGAGCGGTGTCGGTAGCTGGCGAGGATGATCGCCAGGATCGCCGCCGGGTGGGCAGTAGTTGCGGGTGCAGGATTCATGTTTTCCATGGAACCGTGATTTCCCAATGGCGGGGAGTCACGGTCGTTCCGGGTAATGCCAGTGCCTCCCTCGTCGCATTGGCCGCGGGTAGCGTGGAGGCCATGACACACAGCGACGACGTGCGGAAGTTCCTGACCTCCCGCCGTGCCAGGATCACGCCGGAGGAGGCCGGCCTCCCGGTCTACGGCGGAAACCGCCGCGTTACCGGGCTGCGCCGCGAGGAAGTCGCGATGCTCGCCGGGATGAGCATCGATTACTACATACGCCTTGAGCGCGGAAACCTCTCCGGCGCCTCGGACAGCGTCCTTGAAGCCCTCTGCCGTGCACTGAAGCTTGACGACGCCGAGACGGCCCACCTTTTTGACCTGGCCCGCGCGGCCACGGCCGCTCCCCGGGTGCGGCGAAAGCGCAGCCCGCAGACGGTGCGGCCCAGCGTGCAACGCGTCATTGATGCGATCACGACGGCGCCGGCCTGGGTCCGCAACGACCGCGGGGATGTCCTTGCCGCCAACGAACTCGGCCGTGCACTCTACCTGGACATGATGGCTGAGCAGGTGACTCCGCCGAACAGTGCACGGTTCACCTTCCTGAACCCGAAAGCGCGGGAGTTCTTCGCCGATTGGGAACGCAGCGCGGACGACATCGTCGCGGTCCTGAGGTCCACCGCCGGGAAAAACCCCTACGACAGGGACCTCACGGACCTGATCGGAGAGCTTTCGACCCGCAGCGAGGAGTTCCGCACCCGGTGGGCGAGGCACGACGTGAAGTACCACCGCACCGGCCGCAAACGGCTCCACCACCCGATCGTGGGGGACCTGGACCTGAGCTTCGAGGCACTGGAACTGCCCGCGGACCCCGGACTGCGCATCAACGTCTACACGGCAGATCCCGGGACACCCTCCGAGGACGCCCTGAAAGTCCTCGCCAGCTGGGCCGCCACCCAGCGCGAAACGGCAGCGGCCGCAGTCAGGGAGAAGGAATGACCGATCGTTCCTCCACCGTGCTCATTGTGGGCGCCACCAGGTCAATGCCCGGGTCCGGTCACGATCTTCTTTCGTTCGGATTCGTGCGCGCCGCCCTTCTTTGCCAGTGTTGAGCACGCCTCCTCGATATCCCGGGCGAGCGTGTCGACGTGCTCGCGGCTCATCGTTTCCTTGACCAGCGCACGCATGATCGTCACGTCCTGGGCGTTCGGCGGCAGGGTGTAGGCCGGCACCATCCAGCCGCGTTCGGCCGAGAGCTGCCAGGCAATGTCGAACTCGTCGTAACCGGGGTCGCCGGCGAGCCGGAACGCAACCAGGGGAAGCTGCTCCTCGTCGGGGCCGATGATCTCGAACCGGCCCATGGCCTCCAACTTCTCGGCGAGGGCGCGGGCGTTGGTCTGCATGTTCTGCATGATGTAGGTGTAGCCGGCGCGGCCATAGCGCACGAAGTTGTAGTACTGGGCGAGAACCATCGACGAGCCGGTGGAGAAGTTCAGGGTGAACGTCGAGTCGGTCTTGCCGAGGTAGTTCTCCTCAAAAACAAGGTCCTTGGCCAGGTCGGCCTTCTCCCGGAAGATCAGCCAGCCGATGCCGGGATAGACCAGTCCGAACTTGTGCCCGGAGACATTGATCGAGCGGACCTGCTCGAGCCGGAAGTCCCACTCGGAGTCCGGGTACAGGAAGGGCCAGACAAACCCCCCACTGGCCCCGTCCACATGCAGCGGCACATCAAGGCCCCGCTCACCTTTGATCCGGACCAGCAGGTCGTTGATGCCGACGATGTCGTCTTTGTGCCCGGTGAACGTAGTGCCCAGCACGGCTGCGACGCCGATGGTGTTCTCATCGATATGGGCCTGCACGTCCTCCGGGCCGATCGTGTACTTCCCCGGCTGCAGGGGCACGATCCGCGGCTCGACGTCGAAGTAGCGGCAGAACTTCTCCCACACAACATGCACGTCGCCGCCGAACACCAGGTTAGGGCTCGACGTCGATGCGCCGGCGGCCTCGCGGCGTTTGCGCCAGTTCCACTTCAGGGACAGGCCGCCGAGCATGATCGCCTCGGACGATCCCTGGGTCCGGGCGCCCGTCGTCTCGCCGGGAGCGTGGAAAAGGTCTGCGAGCATCCGAATGCAGCGCTGCTCGATTTCGGCCGTGCGGGGATATTCGGCGTGGTCGATGAAATTGCGGTGCAGGTTCGCTGCGATGATCTGCTGGGCCTGCGGCTCCATCCATGTCGTTACGAAGGTCGCCAGGTTGCGGGCCGGATCACCCTCCAGCGCCAGGTCCTCCGACACCAGCCGCAAAGCGTCCTCAGCAGGAATGCCGGTCTCCGGGAACTCCCGGCTCGGAACCTCCTGGGTGACAAATCGGTTGCCGAACAGTGCCACGTCGGCGTCCGCCGGCTGGGAATTTATTGACATCACTTCTCCTAAAGAGACTGTTGAAAGGGGGTTACGGATGAGCTCCACGGCTTGCAGGAGACGAGGCGTCGGTGGATTCTGGACTCAGCATCAGAACCGCGCCGGTGAGAAAGCACAGGCCTCCCACAAATGTGCCGAGATTGGACAGCTCGGCGTTCCAGACATCGCCGCTCGACGGTATGACAAACGCCGCGACAGCCGAGATGCCGAACGCAACCGAGCCGGCCACGTTGATCACGCCGATCTTCCACGTTCGAGTCCTGGGCCGGCCGGCAATGGCGCCGCGACCGGCATCCCGCAACGCCACCCCGCTTGAAACGAGGAAGGCGACTGACCCCAAAGCGTCGGGTCGCCACACTTGCTGCTCGGTCAGCGCCGCACTGAGATTGACCCGCATTGCGTTTGCCGTACTCCAGTTGAACCACAGCGTGCCGGCAAGTTGAACCGCGCCAGCAAGCCAGCCGAGATTCCGTGGCGCCCATACCCAAAACGAATGGCGCCGCGTGGCACCCACGGCCGGGAGCGCGTCAACGGCTTCGCGGTACTGCAGGAACGCCGCACAGGTGAAGAACAGCGAACCGACGAAGAACGTGGCTGCACACAAGCGCAATCCCACGGCCTCGGCGTATAGCGGCACCGCTCCCAGGGCGAACAGACTCGAGCCAATGATGAACAACCAGGCGGTCCACCGGTCCCGTACGGTCAAACGGCCCGCGCTCGAGATCTCAGTCATTGTCGGCCCTCGAGGCAGCCCGATGGTGGACCTTGCCGCCAGCGTCAGACGCCACGGGCCCTTTCGGGCCCGGGACCGGGAGCACGTTGGAGATCACGAAGGCCACCGCCACAGCCACCACCACCTGCGGTGTTACCGCCACACCGTCCACTCCCAGCAGCAGCGTGGCCAGCAGGGTCGACGTCAACGGCAGCCGCAGCATGGCTGCGCACATGGCTCCCATGCCCATGCCGAGTCCTGCCGCGAGATTCATTCCGGGCAACCCGCTCGCGACAATACCGAGCGCCGCACCGATGAACATCGAAGGGAACACGGGCCCACCACGAAAAGCGCTCAGGGAGAGCCCGTAGGCCAAGGCCTTACAAACGATCAGCAGGAGGAGCGCCGCAAGCGAGTAGTCCGTGGCGTGTTCGACCAGATCCGGAAGGGCGTCCTGCCCCGAAAACAAGACCTGCGTGAAGCTGTTCCCAGAGATCAACTGGTAGGCCATTGCGGCAAGACCGATCAGCAGGCCGAGCCCGGAGGTCACCAACATCCGGTTCAGGTGCACGAGCGGACGAAGCGAGAGCCCGACCCAGCGGATCAACCATCCCAACAGCGCACCGACGACGCCCATGATCACCGCCCAGCCCAGCGTCGCCAGGGTCGGCGGCACAGCAGGCGGCACGACGGGCAGCGCCAGCGAGAAGCTGCCCAGCCCGGTCCAGCCGTCCAGGCCGACGAACACCAGCGCCCCGACGCCGGACGCGAGCAGTCCGGGCAGGGCCATCAGGCTCAGCGTCATTCCCCCGATCCCGGCGGCCTCCATGATCAGGAATGCACCGAGCACGGGGGATCCGAGCAGGGTACTGATCGCTGCGAAGCTGCCAGCCGACGCCATGATCGTCAGGGCCATCGGCGGAGCGTCCTTCTTCGCCAGGTGCACCGCCAACGCCCCGAGGCCGCCACCGATCGCGATCAGCGGACCCTCCGGCCCGAGCACCGCACCCAGGCTGAGCGTGGTCAGCGCCGCGAGAATAATGCCCACGAGCTCCCGGCCGCTGGGCGGACCGCCGCCCGTCTTGAAGCCGAAAGCCGGTGAGTGGCCCCCGGTTCCCGGCAGATACCGGATGGTCGACGCCGTCAACAGCCCACACAGCACCAACCACGGAACCGGCCACCAGGCAGGAGCGGGACCCCCGAGGACTTGTTCAGGCAGGCCGACGAAGACGTACTGCTGGACAACCGCGACCAAAGCGAGAAAGCCGTACGCAATGACCGAGATGGGAACGCCCAAGACCGCAGCCAGCACGAGCGCAGAGATGTACGCCCTGGAACGAATGACGACGGCCGGATCGAAACTGGGCGGCGATGCGGCAGGCTCGCTCATTCCCGGCAACCCGGCGCGACTGTGACGATCCGGGTGACCCCGAATGTCCTTCTTCCAGGTCGGGGCGGCGTGCCCGGCCGGCAACACCGCGGGTCACCGATGATCAACGAGCAGAACATCATCCCTCCTCCTTCCGCCAGACGGCGGGAGCCTTTAGCGAGGTCTCACAAGCGATAGAGGTGGTCCTTCAGATGTTCTCCAAGCTAAACCCTTCCAAGGGGGCAGTCGTCACCCAATGCGGGTGAAAGAGAACCAAAGCGTTGCGGTCACACCCCGGGTGCCCCCGCTCCGTCCGGGCGTGACCACGGCGTGACCGGGCGCTCCTGCCGGACGCCGTCCACCGTGATGTCCACTCGCTCACTGAAGAAACTGACAAGTCCGTGGATCTGCGCGGCGTCGCGGAGCCGCCGGTCATAGCTCCACGCGACGTTCCTGCCCTGCTCGGAGCCAGGGTAGCTCCAGTAGCTCGCCTGGCCCTTGTACGGGCAAATGGTCCGTTTGGGGCTCTCTTGCATCAGATCCAGCCGCACATCCGACGGCGGAATGTAGTAGCGCACCGGCAGCATGGTTTCGTAGAGCAGCTGCGCGCCGTTCGTCGTGGCGAGCGTTACGCCGTCGAGCCCTACCTCAACGGTGAGCGAGGACGCCCGGATGTCCACACGGTGGAACGGATCACGTGGGTGGCCGATGATCTCCTCGTCGTCCTCGAGCCAGTCGAAAGCGTTGAAATCCAGCACCACGTAGCCGGCGAGGTCGGGGTCCGCCGGCCGGAAGGCAGCGCGGGGCAGCCTCGCATGGGGAGCGACGACGTCGAGCTCCTCACCGGCCGCCGTGTGCCTGCCGAACGCCGTGCGCGGATCCAGCGCCCGCGGCCCCTCCCGGCTCACTCGGAAGCCGTGTTCCGGGACGTCGCCCGCCTGCTGCCCCGGCGGCGCCAATTGGGCACGGAGGTCGCCTTCGGAAACGGCGTAGACGGGGGTGATGCGTTTGGGCTCCCACACCAAGAGCGCACCCAGAGTGTCGACGACGGCACGCCCGCCCACCATGGCACGGACCCTTTTCGCGGTGGGCTGGTAACGCAAATCGGGGAACGTGCTGAAGAGGACGTCAGATATCTTCGTGGCCATGACTACAGGGTGGGCGTCCGTTATCCCGCCGTCAACGACTGACCCGGCCACCCGCCGGCCGGCAGGCGGTCAGCGGGGGACGTGAAGGCCGTGGAACGCCATGGTGATGACGTCGTCGGCCAGCTTCTCCGGGGACAGCGAGCCGCCCGGCTTGTACCACTCGACGATCGAGTTGATGGTGCCGAACAGCAGCCGGGTGACGGTGCGGGGGTCAATGTCCTGGCGGAGCGAGCCCTCATCCCGAGCCTCGGAAATCAATGCGGCGACCTTGTGGTCGAAGGTGCGGCGCCGTTCCAACGCATCCCGCTCGATCTCCGTGTTCCCGCGCAGGCGCAGCAGCAGCGTCACGAAGGGCAGCCGCTCCACCAGCACCGAGATGGTCTGGCGGACCACGAACTCCAGCCGGGCATCGGCCGAACCGGAGGTTGCCCCGGGCTGGTCCAGGATCGCCTCGAGCCCGCCCAGGGCGTGGTCCAGGGCGAGCTTCAGCAGGTCGCCCTTGGACGGGACGTGGTGGTAGATCGCGGACTTGGAGATGCCCAGGTTCTCAGCAAGGATACCCATCGAGGTGGCATCGTAGCCGTGGCGGTTGAAGACGTCGACGGCGATGACCAGCACCGACTGCTGGTCATAGCCGGGGCGGCCGCGCTTGGTGGTGGTTGCTGTGCTGGGCATAGTGGCTAGTTTCTCACGATCTGGTGCTCGCTCAGCCCTTGGGGCGCATGTCGTAGATCCGGCGCAGCTTGCCGTTGGACCGCTCCAGCGAGCCGGGGTCGACGACGTCGACGGTGCAGGAGGAGCCGACGTGGATCTTGATCTGCTGCTGCAGGACCTTGGCGGCGGCCGTGGCGCCCTCGACGGTGACGGTGTCGCGGCGCTCGATCTTGACGGTCAGCTGGTCCATGCGCAGGCCCTCGGGCCGGGTCAGCTCCAGCTGGAAGTGCGGGCTGAGCTCGGGGATGCGCAGGGCGATCTCCTCGATCTGGGACGGGAACAGGTTCACCCCGCGCAGGATGATCATGTCGTCGCTGCGGCCGGTGATGCGGCCCATGCGGCGGTGTGCCGGCCGTGCGGTGCCGGGCAGGAGCCGCGTGAGGTCCTTGGTGCGGTACCGGATGATCGGCAGCGCCTCCTTGGTGAGCGAGGTGAACACCAGCTCGCCCGGTTCGCCGTCGCCCAGCACTACGGTGGGGTCGAAGGCGTCGATGATTTCGGGCCGGAAGTGGTCCTCCCAGATGTGGCTGCCGTCCTGCGTTTCCACGGCTTCGCCGGCGACGCCCGGGCCCATGACCTCGGAGAGGCCGTAGATGTCGCAGGCCTTGAGGTTCATGGTGGTTTCGAGCTCGTGCCGCATTTCCTCGGTCCACGGCTCGGCGCCCAGGACCGCGTACTTCAGCGACGTGGAGGCCGGGTCGATGCCCTGCTTGATCATGGCGTCGGCGATGGTCAGCAGGTAGGTGGGGGTGGCCAGGATGGCATCGGGCTTGAAGTCCTGGATGAGGGTGATCTGGCGCTCGGTCTGGCCGCCGGAGATCGGGATGACGGTGCAGCCGAGGGCCTCGGCGCCGGCGTGGGCGCCCATGCCGCCGGTGAACAGGCCATAGCCGTAAGCGTTGTGCACCTTCATGCCGGGCCGGACGCCGGAGGCGCGCAGCGAGCGGGCCACAAGCTTGGCCCAGTCGGCGAGGTCCTTCTTCGTGTAGCCCACCACGGTGGCGCGGCCCGTGGTGCCGGAGCTGGCATGGATCCGCGCTACCTCGTTCTGCGGCACGGCGAACATGCCGAAGGGGTACTCGAGGCGGAGGTCCTCCTTGGTGGTGAAGGGGAACTTGCAGAGGTCGGAGAGTTCACGCAGGTCCGTCGGGTGGACGTCGGCCTCGTCGAACTTGCGCTTGTACAGGGGGACGCGGTCATAGGCGTAGGCCACGGTGTGCTGCAGGCGGCTGAGCTGGAGCGCCTCGAGCTCGTCGCGGGAGATGGTCTCCTCGCGGTCCAGGACAGCGTCGGTAGTGGCGGCGGCAGTTTCTTGGGTCATCAGTGGTTCCCTGTTTCTATTTCTTGGAGATGGTGCGGCTGCGGCCGCGGAACTCGGCGATGAGTTCCCACGTAGGGGCGTCGGTAGCGGTATCGGTGGGGAGCTGGCCCGGAAGGGTTGCTGCGGGGGCCGCGCCGGCCGGTGCCGGCTGCGGTGTTCCGGGCGCACCCGCGCCAGGGTCGGCGGCGTAGATCTGGATGTCGTACAGCCCGCTGCGTCCGGTGCTGGCGCGGCGGTTCGCGACGGCGGTCAGCACCTGTCCGCGGAAGGCGGGCTTCAGGAAGTTGATGTCGACGCCGGCAGCAACCGTGATGTTGCCGCTGTCGATCCCGGCTTCGCCGGGTTTCGGGTTGGCCGGGTTGCAGGCGAGGGCGAAGGCGGTGTCGCCGAAGGCGAAGATCATTCCGCCGTGGGCCATGCCGAAGCCGTTGAGCATTTCCTGCCGGAGCGTCATGCGGATCGTGGCATGCCCGTCGTCCAGCGCCAGGACTTCGATGCCCATCCATTCCGAGGCGTAGTCGTCTTTCAGGATGGGGTGGGTGGCCCCGGAAACCGTCAGTTCAGCCATGCGTCGTTGCCTCCAGCTTTATTTACCGAATGTTCATTAGGTAATCCCATGTGGGTGCCCGCTGTCAAGGGGTGTAAGTATGCTGGGACACATGGCCAAAGGAATTTACGTCAGCGCGACCACCCCGGGCTCCGGCAAGTCCCTCATAGCGCTGGGGCTGGCGGACACCCTCCACCGGCACGCGGACCGGATCGGATTCTTCAAGCCTGTGGTTCACGGCAACGACGCCGCGGCGGACCCGATGGTGGCGCTGATGAAGGCCCGGTTCGATCTTGATGACCAGCGCTGCCGCGGCGGCCTGACGTTTGCCGAGGTCCGCGGGCTGCTGGCCGAGGGCAACAGGGCCGAGATCGACGCCCGCTGCGTGGAAATCTTCGCCGAAATGTCCCGCCACTGCGACGTAGTGATTGTGGAGGGGACGGACCTCACCGGCCAGGATGCCGCCGTCGAATTCGACCTCAACGCTCGCCTCGCGAACAACCTGGCCGCCTCGATCGTCGCCGTGGTGGGCGCGAAGGGGCGGACCGTCGCGGAGGCTGCCGACGCCGTCGAGGTTGCCCGCAAGGAACTGGCGGCGGAACACTGCAGCCTCCTGGCCATCATGGTGAACCGGGCCAACCCGGAGGACGTGGACGGGATCGTCGCCGCCGTGAAGCCCGGCGCGTCCGGCCGCCCCGTCTACGTCTTCCCCGAGCTGGAGGACATCGCACGGCCCACCACCGGGGAGGTGGCCTCGGCCCTTGGGATCCGCCAGGTGGCCGGCCGGCAGGACATGGAACGCGACGTCCATTCCATCAAGGTGGCGGCGATGAATGTGGCCAACTTCCTGCACGTGCTCGACGACGGCGCCCTCGTGATCGTCCCGGGTGACCGTGCGGACGTGATGGTCGCGTGCCTCGCGTCATCGTTCTCGCCGGAGTTTCCGGTGCCGTCTGCGCTCATCCTCACCGGCGGCCTGGCCCCGGACCCCAACATCTACTCGCTGCTGGCGCAGGCGCCATTCCCCGTGTTCGCGGCCCCGGACGATACCTACACCACGGCCAAACGGGTGTCCGAGGTCCGCAGCGAGATCTGGTCCGGGCACCGCCGCAAGGTTGCCTCGGCCGTGGGGCTGTGGGCTAAGCGCGTGGACGAGGCCGAGCTGGTGGAGCGGCTGCACCTGCCGCGGCTGGAGCGGATGACGCCGCTGCGGTTCCTGCACGACCTCATTGAGCGGGCCCGGCTGCAGCGCCGGCACATTGTCCTGCCCGAGGGGAACGACGTGCGGATCCTGCGGGCCGCCGAAATTCTGCACCGGCGGGACGTCTGCGACCTCACGATCCTGGGCAATGAGTCGGCGGTCCGGGAGCTGGCGTCCACCCAGGGCATCGACCTCTCCGGCATGAGCATCGTGGACCCCGCGACGTCGGAGCTGCGCCAGCAGTTTGCCCAGAAGTACGCGGAGCTGCGGGCGCACAAGGGCGTGGACCTGGCCCGGGCGCTGGAAGTCATGCTCGACGGCAGCTACTTCGGCACCATGATGGTGCAGCTCGGTGTGGTGGACGGCATGGTGTCCGGCGCCGCGCACACCACGGCCCACACCATCCGGCCCGCGCTGGAGTTCGTCAAGACGCGGGACGGCGTCAAGATCGTCTCCTCGGTGTTCCTGATGCTGATGCCGGACCGGGTGCTGGTCTACGGCGACTGCGCGGTCAACCCTGACCCGAACGCGGAGCAGCTGGCGGATATCGCGCTGGCCTCGGCCGAGACGGCAGCCCAGTTCGGCGTGGAGCCGCGGGTGGCCATGCTGTCCTACTCCACCGGCGGATCCGGGACCGGGGAAGCAGTGGACAAAGTCCGGCAGGCCACCGAAGTCGTGAAGGACCGCCGCCCGGATCTGGCCGTTGAAGGCCCCATCCAGTACGACGCCGCCGTCGACGCCGCGATCGCCGCGTCCAAGATGCCGGGCTCGTCCGTGGCAGGGCAGGCGACCGTGTTCATCTTCCCGGACCTGAACACCGGCAACAACACCTACAAGGCGGTGCAGCAGTCCTCGGGTGCGGTCGCCGTCGGGCCGGTCCTGCAGGGTCTCCGGAAGCCGGTTAACGACCTCTCCCGCGGGTGCACCGTCGAGGACATCGTGAACACGGTGGCCATCACCGCCGTGCAGGCGCAGTCCGTGGAGCCCGCTACCGAGCCGGAACCTGCGGCTGCCCGCGCATAGTAAGCTGTTCCGGCTCGGCTGTTTTCCGGGTCAGCTGGTATCGGTCAGCTGTTTTCCGTCAGCTGTTTTCCGGCTTCGCCGGACTTTCGGGGTCTTCCTCCTTGGCGGGCTCATCGGCCAGGCCCGCCGGCGTGAGATCCAGGTCCTCCAGATTCTCGGGGGCCTCGGGCGCTTCGCCGACCTCGGCGGCCTTGGGGTTTCCTGTGTCGTCCAGGGCCGGGTTCGCGCCGACGACGCCGGTGGGATCCGGTTTACCGGAACCGCTGGCGGGTTCGGTGCCCGCTGGTTCGGTGCCCTCCGGCTGGGTCGCGTCGTCAGTCATGGAAATCCCCTTCGTGAGTTGTCCAGTTGGTCCGCCGACTCTAGGCGCCCGGCCCGGCTTTCGCAACGGATGGGCGCCACTGGCGTTCCGGCAATTTGGTCCGGCAATTTATAGTGGATCCCACGGAGCGCTCGGCCAGGCTCCGGCGTGATGCCAGTCCCGGCGCACCCTCGGGTAGCGTCGAAGCCAAGGCTTAGGAGGCCCCATGCTCGTGCTCGTCATCAACTCTGGCTCGTCTTCGCTCAAGTATCAGGTGCGCGACGTCGAGGCCGGCAGCGTGCTCACCGAAGGCCTGGTCGAGAAGATCGGCATGGGTGCCGGCGGTGAGGGCGACGGCCAGATCGAGGGCCCGCGCGACCACGCCCAGGCGCTGGAGCAGGTGGACGCCGCCATCCACGACGCCTTGGGGGACCGCGTGCTGGATGCCGTCGGCCACCGCGTGGTGCACGGCGGGGAGCGCTTCGCCGAGCCGGTGCTGGTCAACAACGAGATCACCCGGGCCATTGAGCGGCTGAACCCGCTCGCCCCGCTGCACAACCCCGCCAACGTCCTCGGCATCCGCGCGATCTCGAAGAAGTGGCCCGAACTGCCGCAGGTGGCCGTGTTCGACACCGCCTTCCACCGCACCCTGCCCGAGCACGCCTGGCGCTATGCGGTGCCGGACGAGCTCTACACGAACCACGGGATCCGCCGCTACGGCTTCCACGGCACCTCGCACGAATACGTTGCGCACCGGGCGGCGGCGCTGCTGGATGTTCCGGTCGAGGAGTTCGACGCCGTGATCGCCCACCTGGGGAACGGCGCCTCGGTCACCGCGATCCGCGGCGGCCAGTCAATCGACACGTCCATGGGATTCACGCCCCTCGAGGGTCTCGTCATGGGCACCCGCTCCGGCGACCTCGATCCGTCCATCCTGGTCTTCCTCGGCCGGAACGGATGGTCACCCGAGGACCTGGATTCGATGCTGAACCGGCAGTCCGGGCTCAAAGGCCTGGCCGGCAACAACGACATGCGCTCCGTGGTGGAGGCCGCGGAAGCCGGCGATGCCAAGGCGGCCATGGCCCTGGCGGTCGCGTCCTACCGGCTCGCGAAGTACATCGGCGGCTACCACGTGGCCGTGGGCGGCGCGAAGGCTCTTGTCTTCACGGCCGGAATCGGCGAGAACTCGCACCAGTTCCGGAACCTGGTGGCGCAGCGGCTCGGTGCCCTCGGCGTCGAACTCGACGCCGGGCTGAACCGGGAACGGTCCAGGGAACCCCGCGTCATTTCCACCCCGACGTCGGCCCTGCCGGTCCTTGTGGTCCCCACTGACGAGGAACGGGCGATCGCGGAGGCAACGGCCGCCGCCGTCGCGCAGGCATCCGTTGCTCCGTAGCCGCCCTTTTGGCCGCGCAAAAAGGCGCTTCCGGAGCGACGGATGGGTAGCGTTGGGGACATGAATGAACCCAAGCCACTGCCTCCGCTGCCCATCCGCACCGAGCGGCTGGTGCTGCGGCGTTTTGCAGCCGCCGACCTCGATGCCTTCCATGCCTACCACTCGCTCCCGGAAACCGCCCGGTTCCTGCCCCGCGAGGCCAAGAGCTACACCCAGTCGATGGAAACGGTGGGACGGTACGCCAACTTCGAGTTCGAGAAGGAGGGCGACTGGGTGGCCCTGGCCATTGAGGCCCAGGATTCGCCCGGCCTCCTCGGTGAGGTGGTGCTGAAGTGGCTGGAGGGGTGCGGGCAGGCCGAGATCGGCTGGAGCCTGGCCCCGGAGGCGCGGGGACGGGGCATCGCGAGCGAGGCCGCCCGGGCACTGCTGAAGCTCGGCTTTGAGGAGCTGGGCTTCCACCGCATCGACGCCAAGCTCGATGCCCTGAACACAGCCTCGGCGGCGCTTTGTGAACGGCTCGGCATGCGCCTGGAATCACGGCAGGTGGACAAATGGCATTACAAGGGCGAATGGGCCACGGAAGTGGTGTACGCCATGCTCGCGGACGAGTGGAAGGCCCGCTGACCGGGCCCGGCGCTTGAACTCGGTCAACTCCGCCTGGTGCAGCGTAGCGGCCGACTCAACCATCGGCCGCAAGCTCAACCACGGGCCTCAGGTGCCGGACGAACCAGGCTCATAGGTCCCGTACGTCGGAAGCCCTGCCGACTCATAGACAAGAATCGCGAGTCCGCCGGGCGTCGCCTCATGGCGGACCAGACGCAGGCCCGCCGGGGCGCCACCGGCCGGAAACAGTTGCCTGCCGTTACCCACCACCACAGGGGCGATCACCAGCCTCAGTTCGTCGATCAGCCCCTTCGCCAGCAGCGACTGGGCCAGCCGGGCACTCCCGTGGATCTGCAACTCCCGGCCGGGTTGCCTCTTCAACTCAGCGACCTGCGCGGGGACGTCCCCGGACAGGATGGTCGTGGGCGCCCAACCAGCCCGCGCCAGGCTCTGCGAGGCCACGTACTTCGGCAAACCGTTCATCTTCTCAGAGAACGGATCATCAGGGTCCGTGATTCTCGGCCAGTCCCTCGCAAAGTTGACGTAGGTGCGGCGGCCGAACAGCAACGCATCCGCCTCACCCAGCCAGTCCGCCGCCTGCTGGATGAATTCCTCGTCAAGATAGGGGACGAACCAACCTCCTTGTGAGAAGCCGTCGCTGGTATCCTCCTCGGGCGATCCAGGACCCTGCGCCACGCCGTCCAATGTGAGGAACTCTGTCAGCGTTAGTCTCATCGTGTTGCCTCTCCGTGCTGGGTGCTGGGTGCTGGGTGCCGGGTGCTGGGTGCTGGGGCCTGGGTGCCGGGTTCACCGGCCCGGGCTGGGCCTGGAATCACGGCAGGTGGCAAGTGGCACAACAAGGACGAACGGGCCACGGAAATGGTGTACACCATCCCCGCGGATGAATGGAAGGCCCGGCAGCAGGTATCCGGCGGCCGAAGGCGCAGCGAAGCCCCAATCTAAGGGACGCGCAAATCGTAGGGAAGTACCGACCTGGATAGCGCTCTGACGAGGTGGCGGTCTGTCGGGACGCCGATCTGACGCAGATGGCCGGAATGAAGTCCTCATTCCGGCCATCTGCGTCCATTCGGAACCAATTCGGGCCCAAGCCGAACCCGATTCGAGTTCCCGCCTTAGGGTGCCGGCGGCGCGGTGGATACCGGCGCCGGTGAGACCGTGCCCGGTGCGGGAGCCGCGGGTTGCGTCAGTTGCTGCCCTGCCGGCTCCGTGGCACCGGAGCCCGGGGCGGGACCGGACGACGTCGTACCGTCACTCGGCGCCGCGACTCCCGTGGCTCCCGTGGTTCCCGGGGCCGGGGCCTGCGTGCTGCCGGGGGTGGTTTCGGCAGTGGCTCCCGACGTCGTACCGGGCGTGGCAGCGGTACCGGCACCAGGCGTGGCGCCGGAGGTTGCGCCGGGCGTGGCGCCGGAGGTTGCGCCGGGCGTGGCGCCCGGAGTTGGCGCTGTGCCGGCGGACCCGGCCGGGGTGGCGCTCGGATCGGCCTTGATGACCGCCATGATCTGTTCCTTGTACGCGCTGAGCCGGCCCTGGATCTCCGAGAGCGGCTGGTTCCGCAGGTCCTTGCCGTAGGCGGCGATCTCCTGCCACAGCTCGTTGAGCCTGGTCATGCCGTCGCCGCTCAGGGGCCCATCCAGGGTCAGGACAAGTTGGCTGGCCAAGGCGTAGGTCAGGCACCGGACGCAGTTGTAGTTCGCCGACGCCGAGAGATTTTCCGGAACGATCACATCGGTCTGTCCCACAATCAGGACCACCTGGAAGCCCACCGCCACGGCGGCGCAGTCCGCGCAGCTGGCAAAGGCGTACGCCTCATTCCTGGTGTCCACGGTGTCACCGTCCTCGGCCCAGACCAGGGCGAAGGCGACGTCGTAGACCACGGAACCGTCAGTGGTGTTGACCGCGAGCGACTGGTTGCCGTCGTCCTCCGGAGCGGCCGGCTTGTCGAAGGGGAAGACCCAGGAAGGGGCAGCAGGCGCCGCCGCGGGGCCGGTCTGGTTTGCGGTGCTGGCCGTGCCGGACTGCCGGGGCACCAGGACCATGCTCAGCTGCGGGTCCTCGCGTGTGGGCCGCCGGGCGCCCTCCGGCCACAGGGCAACGGTCGTTCCCGACTGGCCCTCGGCCATCCGGGACGCGGCGGAGGCCGGGAAGACGGCGGTGGTGGCGTCGGCAAGGGTGCCGCGCTCGTAAGGCTGGACCGGGCGGTAGGTGTCAGCTCCCGGCCACCAGGCCCAGGCGAGGCCCGCCGCCACCGCCGCGATCGCAACGATGGCGGTGGCACGCTGGAGGGCCTTGCCGCGGGTCCTGCGCCACAGGCCGGTGGCCAGCTGGCGGACCAGGCGCAGCAGGATGTAGAAGATGCCCAGCACCGGCAGCGCCAGGCAGGCGATCGCGATCACCCGCACAGCGGCGTCGGCGACGTCCCCGGTGGCGACGCTGTGGGAAAGCATGGCCTGCTGTTTCAGGCCGTTGTCCCAGGCGGTGCCCAGGACGCGCGGCAGGGTGAGCACCATGGTGGCCATGCTGAAGAGCAGCAGGGGGACCGTGACCAGCACCCAGATGGTGACCACGGCCCGCGCCCAGGGCTTCAGGAGCCCGGCTTCGGGATCTGTCTTCCGCCACGGCACCAGGGCCAGCAGCGTGGGCTTGATGCGCTGGAACAGGTCCGGGACACCGGTAGCGTCGGCCAGGATATGGTAGCCGTCGAAGCGGACCAGCGGCATCAGCTGCCGGACCATCTGCAGGATCTGGGTAACCACCACCAGCAGCAGCGCATCGAAGCCGGTGGCCCACCAGATACCCATGATCGCGACCGCCACGATGGCGTTGAAGTACAGTCCGCCGAGGTCCGTGCGCAGCCGGCCGCCGCGCCCCAGCCGGTAGGAATCCGTGACGTCGGTATAGAAGGCCGGCCACATCAGATACAGGCCGGTCCCCATGGCGCCGGGGGTGGCCCCGCCGCGGCGGGCGGCGGCGGCGTGGCCGAACTCGTGGAAGCCGGCCGAGAGCACCGTGACCACCAGGATCAGAAGCACCAGGCCGGGGTTGGCGAAGGCCTCATGCGTTGCCGATGCCAGACCCTTGACCATCAGCACCCACCAGCACGTGGCCAGGAAGGCCGCGGTCACGGCCACCACGATCAAGGGGTTGAACAGCGTGGCGAACGGCGCGGTGATCTTCCGGGTGCGGTCCGGATCGGTCACCGAGTACCGGAAGCGCATACCCAGCAGCGGGTTCGATTTCTTTACCGCGGGCTCGGAGCCGTCCGCCAGCTGCAGGAGGCCGAGGGGGAGCAGCTGGGAAGTGATCAGGGTGCGGACGTTCTCGGCACTGACGAGCCGTCCGAAACTGTCACTGGCGTGCCCGGCGATTTCTTCCAGGCCCCGCTCGCCGTCGATCGCCTCGAGCACCAGGTACAGCAGTCGGGTGAGCTGGATGGTCTGGCCGTCGGAACGGCGCACGAGGGACGGGGCTTCCTTGTAACCGGACCCCTTCGCCTCGCCGATCAGCTGGACGCCGGCGGCCCGCACCGGAACCGGGTGCAGGCCGACCGCCGCGGACGCCGCCGGGCCGGCAGCGTCGCCGCGTGCACCGGCTCCGGAGTCGGTGCCGGGCGATGTGGCGGCGGATGTGGCGCCGCCGGTGGCAGACAGGGCCGGAGGGCCGTCCTGCCCGGACGGCCCTCCGTGCACAGTGCTCATCTAGGTGCTACTGCTTCAGGTCGGACTGCTGGTCAGCCGACGCCGTAGCGTCACCATGGATGTCCTGGTTGATGATGGCATCCTGCTGGGCGACGGCGAACGCGTTGCTGTCGATAGAGCCGATGTTGGCGCCGACGGCAGCGTCGATCGGCGCGGCCACGTTGGCGTTGGCGGCCACCGCACCGTTGATCGGTGCTGCGATGCCAGCGTTGGCGTCCAGGTTCACATCGACGTTGAGCAGGTTGCCGTTGAGGGCACCCGCGGCGCCGGCAGCGGCTCCCACGTCAGTCGGCAGCGCACCGCCCAGGTCCGGGGCCGTGCCATCCGGCAAGACGCCGGTGGCATCGGCGGGTACCGTGCCGGCGGGTACAGCGCCGCCGAGATCGGCCGTGGCGGCAGGCGTGGCCGGATCGGTGGGGGCAGGCGCTGCGGCAGAATCTGCTGTGGTCCCGGCATCCGTACCGGTGCCCTGGTCGATGACACTGTCCTGGGTGGAGTCTGCCGTGGCATCGCCTGTGACGCCCTGGTTGATAATGGTGCCCTGGTCGGCGAGGGCCTGGGACTCAGACCCGAAAGAGAGCACGTTTGCCGAGGCAGCCGCATCAATCGGCGCGGCAACGTTGGCGTTGGCCGCGACGCCGAGGTCGATCGGCGCCGCGGCGCTGATCCCCAGGTTCAGGTCGGCGTTCAGGTCCAGGACGGAGGCGACTTCCTTGTCCGGGAGAGCCGTGCCGCCCTGCGCCATCAGCTCATCATCAGTCAACGGGGTCATTCCCTGCTCAACGCTCATAACAAACTCCATCTCCGGCACCCTGTGCCCGGTCAAAGCCCTACGACGCCCCGCCCCCAGCGGACGGGTTCCACGTCGAAGTGCCCATCATGCCAGTAAATAGTAAGCATGATGACCAAATATCGGTAGCGGGCTCCCGGATTATTGCCGGAAAGTCTGCTGACCGGCCGGAAAACGCATCGATTGCTCCGTAACTGCCCTCATAGAGGTCTAAAAGGGCGCCTACGGAGCAACCGATGGGGTTCTTACTTCAGTCCGGCTCCGGGCAGCAGTTCGGTGGCCCCGAGGGAATCGGCGACGAACGCGTAGTCCCAGGCCCGTTCGCGCCACTGCACGTACCGGCCCGACGCGCCGCCGTGGCCGCCTTCCATCTCGATTTTCAGGACGACGGGTTCGCTGCCGGTGTTCACCTCGCGCAGCCGCTGCACCCACTTGGCCGGCTCCACGTAGAGCACGCGGGTGTCGTTGAAGCTGGTGACCGCGGCGATCTTCGGGTACGCCACGGCACGGACGTTCTCGTAGGGCGTGTACGACTTCATGTACGCGTACACGTCCGGGTCGGTGATCGGGTTGCCCCATTCCTCCCACTCCAGCGCCGAGAGCGGCAGGTCGGGGTCCAGGATGGTGGTCAATGCGTCCACGAACGGGACGGCGGCAACGATCGCCGCGTACTTTTCCGGCGCCAGGTTGGCGACCGCGCCCATGAGCAGGCCGCCGGCGGATCCGCCCATCGCCGCGATCCGTGCCGGGTCCACCCAGCCGGAACCGGCGAGCCAGTCCGTGGCCGCAATGAAGTCGGTGAACGTGTTTTTCTTGTGCAGCTTCTTGCCGTCGTCGTACCAGTGCCGGCCCAGCTCGCCGCCGCCCCGGATGTGGGCGATCACAAACACGATTCCCCGGTCCAGCAGGGATAACCGGGGGATCCCGAAGCCCGGATCCATGCTCATTTCGTAGGAGCCGTAGCCGTACACCAGGCCGGCCGCCGTCGAATCCTGCCGGACGGAGGCATGGCGGAGGACCGAGAGCGGAATCCGGGTCCCGTCGGACGCCACCGCCCATTCCCGGGTGGCGACGTAGTCCGACGGCGTGTAGCCGCCCAGCACCGGGCTCTCCTTGCGCAGCAGGAGTTCACCGGCCGGGAGCTCCGGGGTGGGCAGCACGAAGTCGTAGACCCGCGACGGGGTGAAGTAGGAGGTGTAGCCCATCCGGATGACGGGCGCCTCGTAGTCGGAGCCCGCGACGCCGGCGGTATACAGCTCTTCGGCGAACGCAGGCTCCACGGCGGCGCCCTGCTCCGGGGTGCCCAGTCCTGCCAGGGGCAGGACCTGGACCCGTTCAATGGTGTCCTTGCGCACGGAGACCACCGCGTGGGTCGACGTGACGCCGGCGCCGTTGACCCGGACCTGGTCGGAATGGGCGACGACGGTATCCCAGTGCTGCTCGGCGAGCGGCTTTGCGAGCTCGGCCGGGTCCACCAGCGAGACCATGGAATTGATGGCGTCCTTGTTGTGCGTGAGCAGAATCCGCTCCCGGCCCCGTCCCGTGGCGTCCGCCAGCAGGAACGGCTCGGCCTCGTAGAGGATGCGCTCGTCGCGGGAGATCACGGTGCGCAGGCCGGCGTCGGGGTCATCAAAGCGCAGCAGGCGGGTCTCGCTGAACTCGGAGCAGCCGATGCTGAGCACCAGGTGCCGCCGGTCGGCAGAGAGCTCGAAGCCGAGCCACATGGCGACGTCGTCCTCCTGGTAGATGACCGTGTCCTCGCCGACGGGTGTGCCGAGCACGTGGGACTTGACCTGGTACGGCCGCCACGAATCGTCCACCACCGTATAGAAGATCCGGCTGCCGTCGGGGGAGAAGGAGATGCCGTAGAAGACGTTCTCGATCACATCCGGAAGCAAGTCGCCGGTGCGGAGGTCCTTGATGCGCAGGGTGAAGCGCTCGTCGCCGGCGTTGTCCACGGCGTAGGCGTAAAGGGTGCCGTCGATGGTCGTGGCCGCCCCGCCCACGGCGAAGAACGGCTTGCCCTCGGCCTCGAGGTTGCCATCGAGGAGGACCTCCTCGCCGGGGATGACGACGCCGGCCTCCACGGCCGGCGGAGTCCAGTCCGCGACGCGGTCCCCGGTGTCCCGGCCGCGCACGCGGCAGTGGATGCCGTACTCCTTGCCCTCGACCGAGCGGGTGAAATACCACCAGCCGTCCTTGCGGTTCGGGACGGAAAGGTCAGTTTCCTGGGTGCGGCCCTTGATTTCCTGGAAGATTGCCTCGCGCAGCGGCTCCTGGTGCGCGGTCACGGACTCCTGGTAGGAGTTTTCAGCCTTGAGCAGGTCCACGACCTCTGCGGACTCCTTGTCCCGGAGCCACTCGTAGTTGTCCTCGAACGCGTCGCCGTGATGGGTGCGCACCGAGGGAACTTTCCGGGCGACGGGAGGCTGCGGGGACGGCTGGGCGGGAGTCTGGGTCATGGACCCAATCTACCGAAGAGCGGCGCCTCAATTGCCGTTCTGCAGATTGTTGGCCGCCACGTAGCCGGCGAGCGTTCCCGAGCGCAGTGCGGCGGAGAGCGCTGCGGTCGCGGCAGGGTCCTTCAGGACAATCGACTGGCCGTCCCGGCTGGTCCCGGTGCCGGCGGTCGGCAGGGTGAAGAACACGCCACGTCCCGGCGGCGTGCTCCGCAGGCCGAAGGCGAGGTTTTCCAGCGACTCCAGGGTGAAGCTTGCGTCCAGGGTCACGTGCGGCAGCACCGTCTTGATGAGTTTGCGGACGGTGCCGCGGTCCGCCAGACCGCCTTCGGAAGCCAACTTGACCATCATGGCTTTCAAGAACGTCTGCTGGTTCCGGACCCGCTGGTAATCGCCATCGGCGAAGGCATGGCGCTCGCGGACAAAGGCCAGGGCCTGCAGCCCGTTGAGGTGGTTCACGCCCGCCGGAAAGTGCACCTTGTCATCTGCGGTGGCGGTGAATGACTGTTTGATGTTGACGTCGACACCGCCGAGCGCGTCCGTCATGGCCGCGAACCCTTGAAAATCCAGCATCACCGTGTGGTCGATGTGCGCACCCAGCAGCGCCTCCACCGTCCGCGTCATCAGCGGCAGTCCGCCCAGTTCCAGCGCGGCATTCACCTTCGCGGTTCCGTGGCCGGGGATGTCCACCCAAAGATCGCGCATGATCGAGATGCCGTAGACGCTCTTCCGGTCCGCCGGGAGGTGGATCAGCACAAGAGCGTCGCCGCGCTGGTCGGAGGTGGTGCCGCGGGCCGCCGCCGCCCGCTCATTCACCCGGCTGTCGCTCCCGATCAGCAGGATGTTGAGGGCGACGGCGGGTGGTTCCGGCGTGGGCGTGGGGGTGGGTGGCGGCGAGGGCGTGGGGCTCGGTGCCCTCGCCGTGGCGGCAGCCGGGGTGGCGGCCGGTGCCGTGGCTCCGGCCGGGCCGGTGCCACCGGGCCGCTGCACGGTGAGGACGTAGGCCGCGACGGCCACGACGACCGCGAGCAGCGCCCCCAGGAGCAGAATAATCGGACGACGGCGGCCTGCCGCAGGGGACGGGGGAGGGGACGCCGCGGAAGCCGCGGCTGCTGGCTCCGGAGCGTTCCCCATGAACGGACGCTAGCACCGCTGCTGCCGCGGGCTAAGGGTCCAAGGGCCTCTCCTGGCCCCTCAGTTGACGGGAGTCAGTTCCCGTTCTCGAACTTGTTCGCGGCGACGTACTCGCCCAGGGTGTCAGAGGCCATCGCCGCGGAGATCTTTTGGATGGCGTCCGGGTCGGCCAGCACGATCGACTGGCCGTCCGTGGACGTTCCGATGCCCCCGGTCGGCAGGGTGAACATGACGGTGTTCTGCGCCCGGATGTCCTTGAGCTCGAGCCCCAGCCCTGCCACGGCTCCCGAATCAAAGGTCTTGTCGACCGTGACGAACGGCGAGACGGCACCGACCATGTTGTTGATGGTGATCGGGTTGCTCAGCGTCTGGCCGGCAGTCGATTTCTTGATGATGGCCCGCAGGAACTCCTGCTGGTTGCGGACCCGCTGGTAGTCGCCGTCGGCGTAGGCGTGGCGTTCGCGCACGAAGGCCAGGGCTTGGGTTCCGTCGAAGGTGTGCTGGCCCGGGGCGAAGGACTGGCCCGGCAGCGCGGTGGAACTGAACGGCACCTTGATGTTCACAGTTACCCCGCCCAGCGCGTCGGTGAGGCCCTTGAAGCCCTCGAAGTCGATCATCGCCACGTGATCGATGCGCTGGTGGAAGATCGACTCGATGGTCTGCACCATCAGCGGCGTACCGCCAAGGGCCAGTGCCGAGTTGATTTTCGCCTCGCCGTGCCCGGGGATGTCCACCCAGAGGTCGCGCATGATGGACATCGTGTAGATGTTCTTGCGGTCCGCCGGGATGTGCATGAGCATCAGCGTGTCCGCGCGCTGGTTCGTGGGCGTTCCGCCCGCGGCATCAGCCTCGGTGGCGCCGCGGCTGTCGCTGCCCATCACCAGGATATTCATCGCGGTGTTGGTCTTCTGCGGACGCGTGGACTCGTCGGGGAAGGCCTGCTCAATCTTGCTCGTGCCGGAGTCGAAGGTCCGTGCCAGGTTGAAGAGGTAGCCGCCGGCCACCACCGCGACGAGCGCCACGACTACGGCGACGGCGATCAGCACCTTGCGGCCCCGGTGTTTCCTCGCGGGGCGCCGTTCCCTGGATCCGGCCGCGGGGACTTGGTCTGCGCTGTCGAAGGGGTGCGTCATGTATTCCTCTTGGTCAGCCGGGACGGTGCCCGGAATCTATCTGTCACTACTCAGGCTGGCTGCACTCAGGCTGGCTGCGCCGGGGGCCAGATGCCGGAAAGTGGGCCCGGTGGCGGCCTTCTTTACAGTACACCGGGCGCGGCAACAACAGTTTTGGACCAAGAAGGCACTAGATAACGCGGGGTTCCCCGGATATGAAGCGCACTGTTGCCTGCGTCACACTCCCTGCCTAGGCTGGGGGCGGTCGCAGCGTCGCGGCCAAAGCAGTAAATGCACGAACAGGGGAATCGTTTGAACCACAAACTCCGGGTTCTTGTCAGGCTCGACCTCGATTGCGGTCAGGCAGAAGTAGCAGCGCAGGGACATGTGACGGCAAGAAGCCTCCAGGCCCTGTACGTGGTGGTCAAGCGGGCGAACCACCTGAGAGAAGGACTCCATCTGGTGTTGGATGTCAGCCACGCCGTGGTGGAGCCGGCAGCCCTGGAGCAGCTGCGGGAGTGCTCAGCCTCCCACCACCTGCCCGCCGCCATTGATCCGCTTCAGTCCGAATGCCAGCTCAGCATCGTGGCGCCGGTGGAACCGATGGCGGTTCCCCGGGCCAGGAGGTTGGCGGCATAGCTCCGGGCCGTCGAACGAAAACCCCTCCGGGAGTGCCCGGCTCTTGCGGCCACTCAGCCGTTGTGGAACTCAGCCGTTGTGCAACTCAGTTGCGGTGCGCGCGAAACGCAGGATGGTGAGGAGCGCGGGCGCGAGCTCGTACTCCATCTGCCGGTACATTCCCTCGCCGCGCCCGTAGGGATCCACGACGTCGTCCTCTGAAACGTCCTGGGCAAGTGTCAGGTGCCGGACCGCAGCGGCCCGGGCGGGCAATTCGCGCCAAAAACTTCTCAGGTCCACCGCCGGATCCGCCGTGCCATCCCGCTGGGTGCTGCCGCGCTGTTCCAGGACCCTCAGCATGCGCGCGAACTCGCGGATGGTAAACGTGCGCCGGAGCAGGGAGGCATCCATCTGCAATGCTTCGCCGCGGTGATGTGCGGCCATGGTCAGGACCAGATCGGTGTCGCGCAGGATCGTCGGCGTCAACTGCCGGGCGGCAAAGCCGTCCGGTGTTCCGCCATAACTCCGGATGATGTCCGCTGAGCTGGGCTGGACGGGCTCGCCCACCATGGCCCGGGTGCCGGCACTCTCTACCTCGAAGGCGCCGGGTTTCATCCGGTCAAGTCCTGCCTGGAGCAGGCGTTCCGCGACGGGGGAACGGCAGATGTTCCCTGTGCAGACGGTCAGGATCCGAATGGGTGGGGACGACTCCAAGGCTTCCATTTTCCGTTTCGTGATGCTTAGCGGCGACGTAATGTCCGAGCTTATCGTTCCCCGGGCACGGGCGCGCGTTTCCCGCTGGCTGGATGACTGGACGGCTGGATGGCTGGACGGCGCTATTCGGCGGACGGCCGCCGTCGTTGCTGTTTCGTCGCTGCCCGCTGTTCCTTTGCGGCGAGGCGTCGACGGTTTGAGCCGCGGGTGGGTTTGGTCGCCCGGCGGCGGGCGGCCTCCGGGGCAAGACCCTCTGCCACGAGGCCGGCGAGCTTGGCCAGGGCGATCTCGCGGTTGCGCAGCTGGGAGCGCTGCTCGGCGGCGGTCACGGTGATCACTCCGGCGATGAGGCGCCGTTCAAGGCGGGTGGCCAGTATCAGCCGTTGACCATCCGAGAGCGCCGTCGAGGCCGCGACGTTCCACGAGAGTTCGACGCGGCTGTCCGAGGTGTTGACGTGCTGGCCGCCGGGCCCGGACGAGCGCGAGAACCGCCAGCGGAGTTCCGACGCGGGAATGGTGAGCGCGGCCGACACCTCCAGATCCATGCAACCAGCGTTACACGGATTCCTGTCCTTGACGCATCTCCGGCCTTCCGCATATCCTGAACGAACGGTCGGTAATTATTTATCCGAAATCATTAGGAGCAACCATGGCATCGCAGACCCTGCAGTCAGTGCCCGCCGAGCCATCGCAGGCACGGCATGAACTGAGCCCCGAGGACGCGGCCCGGCTCGACGCCGAGGGCCAGGCATACTTCGACAAGGTCATGGCGGAAGATTCCCGGATCGAGCCGCGTGACTGGATGCCCCCGGCCTACCGCAAGACGCTCCTGCGCCAGATCTCGCAGCACGCGCACTCGGAGATCATCGGCATGCAGCCCGAAGCCAACTGGATCTCCCGCGCCCCGAGCCTGAAGCGTAAGGCCATCCTCATGGCCAAGGTCCAGGACGAGGCCGGCCACGGTCTCTACCTGTATTCCGCTGCTGAAACCCTCGGCCAGCCGCGCGATCAGATGATGCAGGACCTGATGGACGGCAAGGCCAAGTACTCCTCCATCTTCAACTACCCCGCCCGCACCTGGGCCGACATGGGTGCCATCGGATGGATGGTCGACGGCGCCGCGATCGCCAACCAGGTGCCGCTCTGCCGCGCCTCCTTCGGCCCCTACGGCCGGGCCATGGTGCGGGTCTGCAAGGAAGAGTCCTTCCACCAGCGCCAGGGCTTCGAGATCCTGCTGGAACTTTCCAACGGCACCCCCGAGCAGAAGCAGATGGCACAGGAAGCGGTCAACCGCTGGTACGCCCCGGCCCTGATGATGTTCGGCCCGCCGGATGACGATTCGCCCAACTCCAAGCAGTCCATGGCCTGGAACATCAAGCGGTTCAGCAATGACGAGCTCCGCAACCGGTTTGTCGGCATGATGATGGAGCAGGTCAAGGTCCTCGGTCTGACGCTTCCGGACAAGGACATCCGGTTCAACGAGGAAACCAAGAAGTGGGAGCACGGGCCGCTGGACTGGGATGAATTCCATGAAGTCCTGGCCGGCCGCGGCCCCTGCAACGCCCAGCGCCTGGAACGGCGCCGCGAGGCACACCAGAACGGCGCCTGGGTGCGCGAAGCCGCCGCCGCCTACGCGGAAAAGCAGAGCCGCAAGCAGAAGGAATCAGCAGCATGACAACCGAACCCCACGCAGGAAACGTCTGGCCCATCTGGGAAGTATTCGTGCGCTCCAGCCGTGGCCTGTCCCACGTCCATGCAGGATCGCTGCACGCGCCCGACGCGGCCATGGCCCTGCGCAACGCCCGCGACCTCTACACCCGCCGCAACGAGGGCGTGTCCATCTGGGTGGTCCCGGCCGAGGCCATCGCCTCCAGCGACCCCGATTCCAAGGGTTCCTTCTTTGAATCCCCCCAGGGCAAGGACTACCGCCACGCCACGTACTACACCAAGAGCGAGGGCGTGAAGCACCTGTGAGCACCACTCCCGAAACAGACATGCACGACAGCGGCCACGGCGACATCTCCGTCGGCGTATCCGGTGCGGGCGCCAGCGGTGACGGCACCGCGAGCGCCACCCGCATCACCCCCGGCAACGCCCTCCGTCCGGAAGACATCGCTCTCGCCGTCAACCGCGGCTCCGCGAAGCCGAGCGAGGACGCTGCCGAGTTCGCCCTGCGCCTGGGTGACGACGCACTGATCCTGGCCCAGCGCTTGGGCCACTGGATCTCCCGCGCGCCGGAGCTCGAAGAGGACGTCGCCCTCGGCAACATCGCCCTGGACGAACTGGGCCATGCCCGGTCCTTCCTCAGCTATGCCGGCGGCCTGGATGGGCGCAGCGAAGACGATCTCGCCTACTTCCGCCGCGAGCACGAGTTCCGCTCCGCGGCGCTCTTCGAGCAGCCGAACGGGGACTTCGCCGTCACCATCGCCCGGCAGTTCGTGGTCAGCTACTACCAGTTCGAGCTCTACCGCCGGCTGACGTCCTCCACCGACTCCACCCTGGCCGGCATCGCCGCCAAGGCGGTCAAGGAAGTTGACTACCACCGGGACCACAGTGCCCAGTGGGTGCTGCGCCTGGCCCTCGGCACGGACGAATCGCGCCGGCGCATGATCCAGGCGTTCAAAGTCGTCTGGCCCTTCGTCGATGAGCTGTTCCGCGACGACGAACTCACCGGACGCCTCAGCGAAGCCGGCGCCGCGCCCCAGCCGTCGAGCCTGCGCGAGGACTTCGACCGGCTCACCGGCGAGATCCTGGCCGAAGCCGAGCTCGAGGTCCCCAACGTCCAGCCATCACCGGGCGGGGGCCGCCGCGGCCTGCACTCCGAACACCTCGGCTACATCCTCGCCGAGATGCAGGTGCTCGCCCGCGAGTACCCCGGAGCCAGCTGGTAGAGACCATGGAAATGTTTGTCTCCGATCCGGAAACCGCCGAGCGCCGCAACGCCGCCAAGGGCAATACTGCCCGGGAGAAGGCCTGGGCGGTCGCTGCCACCGTGTGCGACCCCGAAATCCCGGTCCTCACCATCGCGGACCTCGGCATCCTGCGCGATGTCCAGGTCTCGACGGAACCAAGCACTGACGACGGCGGGATGGTTCCCGCCGTCCAGGTCATCATCACCCCGACGTACTCCGGCTGCCCCGCCATGGACGCCATCCGGGATGACCTCACCACGGCTTTCCACCGCGCGGGGTACCCGAGCGTCCGGGTCGAACTAGTCCTCTCGCCGGCCTGGACCACTGACTGGATGAGTGCCGACGGCAAGGCCAAGCTGGAACAGTACGGGATAGCCCCGCCGTCCGGCCGGGCGGCTGTTGACGGAAAAGCAGCCCGGCACGCCGGCCCGGTCCGGCTCTCGCTCGCCGTCAAATGCCCCCAGTGCTCATCTCTGAACACCAAAGAACTCACCCGCTTCGGTTCCACATCCTGCAAGGCCCTCTACGTGTGCCAGGACTGCAAGGAACCGTTCGACTACTTCAAAGTCTTGTAAGGAACAGGTGCTTCCATGAAGGTTGTCCGCCAGACCGCCGCGGAGTCGGCCGCAGCCACCGGCCGCCGTCGTGCGTCCTTCCACACCCTGACGGTGGACGAAGTCCGCCGTCTCACCGACGACGCCATCGAGGTGACGTTCGGGGTCCCGGCCGAGCTCGCCGGCCAGTTCGACTACCTGCCGGGCCAGTACGTCGCGTTGCGCACCACCCTGCCCGACGCCGACGGCCAGCCGCACGAGATCCGCCGCAGCTACTCGATCTGCGCCGAACCGCGCAGTTTCGCGGACGGCAGCAGCGAAATCCGCGTGGCCATCAAGAAAGACCTCGGCGGCCTGTTCTCCACGTGGGCCAATGCCGAACTCAAGGCCGGCGACGTCCTCGACGTCATGAGCCCCATGGGAGCCTTTGTCTCCAAGCACGGACGCGACGGCAAGTCCGTGGAACAGAATGTCATGAATTCCATGAACCATCCGGAAGAGTTGGCGGGGGAGCCCGGATCTTTCGTGGCGATTGCCGCCGGCTCCGGCATCACCCCGGTGATCGCCATCGCCCGCACCCTGCTGGCGGCCCACCCGGAAACCCGCTTCGACCTCGTCTACGCCAACAAGGCCGCGATGGACGTGATGTTCCTGGAAGAACTCGCGGACCTGAAGGACAGATACCCCGCCCGGCTGGCGCTGCACCACGTGCTCTCGCGTGAACAGCGGATCGCGCCGCTGCTCAGCGGCAGGATCGACGCCGAGAAGCTGCAGGCGCTGCTGGGCACAGCGATCCACGCCGACGACGTCGACGAATGGTTCCTCTGCGGCCCGTTCGAACTCGTCCAGCTCTGCCGGGACACCCTCGCCGCGCGCGGCGTCGCCCCGGAGCATGTCCGCTTCGAACTGTTCACTTCCGGCAAGCCGGAGCGCCCCGAGGGCAACATCGGCCGGCCCGTGGTCACGGACGAATCCAAGGAAACCTACAAGATCACGTTCAAGCTGGACGGGCTGCAGGGCGAAGTGGCCAGCCCCACCCATGCCCGCGAGTCCATCCTCAACGCCGCGCTCCGGGTCCGCCCCGATGTGCCGTTCGCCTGCGCCGGCGGCGTCTGCGGCACCTGCCGGGCCAAGGTGGTCAGCGGCAACGTCACCATGGACGAGAACTACGCCCTGGAGCAGGATGAACTCGACAAGGGCTACGTCCTGACCTGCCAGTCCCACCCCACCACACCGGAAGTCACGGTCGACTTCGACGTCTAAGGTTTTTCGACGTCCAGGCCTTTTCGAATCCAAGGAGCCCCATGATTTCCCTCTCCATTGCCGACGGCGTCGCCGAGGTCGTACTCGACGCCCCGCACAAGCTCAACTCCCTCGACGAGCAGGCGCTCGCGGATTTGTCCCGGGCGTACGACGACGCCGCTGACGCCGCCGGGCGCGGCGAGGTCCGGGCGCTGCTGCTCCGCGGCGAGGGCCGGGCCTTTTGCGCCGGCCGTGACATTGCCGGCGTTAAACCGGAGAGCGATGACGCGCAGGCCTACCTCGGCGGGCTCGTCCAGCCGCTGCTGAAGAAAATGAGCGCCTTCCCCGCGCCCACGTTCGCCGCCGCCCAGGGCGCCTGCCTGGGTGTGGGGCTGGGGCTGCTGCTGGCCACGGATGTGGTCTACGTGGCAGAGAATGCCAAGGTCGGCTCACCGTTCGCCAAGCTCGGCGCCACCCTCGATTCGGGCGGGCACTGGTATTTCACCGAGCGCCTCGGCATGCACAGGACCCTGGACCTGATCTACACCGCCGAGCTCATGAGCGGCGCCGACGCCGTGGCGCAGGGCCTGTTCAGCCGGGCCATGCCCGTGGCGGAACTGCTTGAGAATACCCGCGCCATCGTGGCCGACGTTGCCACCGGCGCCACGGGTGCGTTCCGGGCCAGCAAGGAGCTCGTCGCGCACATCCGGGACCAGCGGCTGGGGCTGTGGGAGGCCATGGAAGAGGAAAACGCAGAACAGGCACGGCTGTGCAAGAGCGAGGACTACGCCGAGGGTTTCCGGGCCTTCCAGGAGAAGCGCAGCCCGGTTTTCAAGGGCTGAGGGCCGGCCCGGTCGGGGTACCCGGAAACGCATTTCCCGGCTACTCGTCTTTGCTTCGAAGCATTCTCATTTCCGGAACCCGCTTGTAATGTTCGGTTATGACTCTGGGGAAATCTGTAAATAAGGCTGTCATACCCGCGGCGGGACTGGGAACCCGGTTCCTGCCGGCAACTAAGGCGATGCCAAAGGAAATGCTGCCCGTGGTCGACCAGCCGGCCATCCAGTACGTGGTGGAAGAAGCCGTCCGGGCCGGGCTGACGGATCTGCTCATGGTGACCGGGCGCCAGAAGCGGGCGCTGGAGGACCACTTTGACCGCGAGCCCTCGCTGGAGCACGCCCTCGAACTCAAGGGTGATTTCGACAGGCTGGAGGCCGTCCGCCACGCTTCCCGCCTGGGCCCGCTGCACTACGTGCGCCAGGGCGACCCCAAGGGGCTCGGTCATGCCGTCCTCTGCGCCCGCCAGCATGTCGGGTACGAACCGTTCGCCGTCCTGCTGGGCGATGACCTGATCGACGAGCGGGACGAGCTGCTGACCGCCATGATGGATGTCCAGGCCCGGACCGGCGGCTCGGTTGTGGCCCTGATCGAGGTGGATCCGGCGGAAATCAGTGCCTACGGCTGCGCCGACGTTTCGGTTGTGCCGGGCCAGGACCATGTGCGGGTCAACCGGCTCGTGGAGAAGCCTGCCGCCGCCGAGGCCCCGTCCAACCTGGCCGTGATCGGCCGGTACATCCTGCATCCGGAGATTTTCGATGTCCTGGAGGACACTCCGCCCGGCCGCGGCGGCGAAATCCAGCTGACCGACGCGCTGCAGACCCTTGCCGTGTCCGACTGCGAGGGCGGAGGCGTCTACGGGGTGGTCTTCCGGGGCCGCCGGTACGACACCGGAGACAAACTGAGCTACCTCAAGGCGGTCATCTCGATCGCAGCCGACCGGGTGGAATTCGGCGAAGAGCTCCGGGCCTGGATGAAAGCATTCGTCAGCTAGCGGGTGTCCAGGTCCTCGAACACCAGGAACGTCTGGGTGTCCAGGACTCCGGGCATGGACTGCAGCTGATCGAAGATCACCCGGCGAAGATCGATGTTGTCCACGGCGCGCACCAGCAGGATGACATCGAAGTCCCCGCCGACCAGAGCGATGTGATGGACCTCGGGGATCGCGCGCAGGAGTTCGCGCAACTCGCGCCAGGAATGCTGGCGCACTTTCAGCGTGACGTAGGCAGACGACTTCAACCCGGCTTTGATGGGATCCACCAGGGCGGTGAACTTGGTCAGGACGCCTTCGCCCGTGAGCCGGGCGATCCGGGTGTAGGCGTGGGCGCGGGAAATGTGGACGTTCTCGGCCACCTGTGTCACCGACATCCGGCCGTCTCGGGTCAGCTCCGCGATGATGTTCCGGTCCACATCGTCCAGCGGTACCGCCACCTGCTCTGATTCGAGCTCTGCCATTCGTCTACGACCCCCGCCGGTAATCCAGCTCACACTTACGATTTGTCTTCCAGACTAGGGCAAATTTGTGGACATCTCCACGATTCACGGGAGAGGTGGATACGAAACATCAGCTGGCGGCATACTGGGAAAGATTAGTGGCTACAGAAGGACGGACCAATGACGATCTCCGCAGACCACGCTGCGCAGCCAGCTGCGCAGCAGGCCGCGCAACAAGATCCAGCCGGTGATGCCGTGAGCAAGTTCGGTATCACCGTTGAGGACTACATGCTGCCCGCACGCCACCAGATCCAGATGGTGGGCCCGGACGGAACCCTGAATCCCCACACGGAACAGGGTACCCAGCCGGGGCACGAGTACAGCCTGCCCAGCGAGACCGAACTGATGGCCGCCTACGAGCAGCTCGTCATCGGCCGCCGCGTCAATGACCAGAACTCCGCGCTGGTCCGGCAGGGCCGCATGGCCGTCTACCCCTCGAGCCACGGCCAGGAGGCGTGCCAGGTTGCCGCCGCACTGTGCCTTGCCGAGGGTGACTGGCTGTTCCCCACCTACCGCGACTCCGTGGCCGTCATGGCCCGGGGCGTGGATCCGGTCCAGACGATGACGCTCTTCCGCGGCGACTGGCACGGCGGTTACGACCCCGCCAAGAACAAGGTCGGCATCCAGTGCACCCCGCTGACCACCCAGTTGCTGCACGGCGTCGGCGTTGCCCACGCCGCCAAGCTGCGCGGCGAGGACACCGTGGTCCTGGCCATGTGCGGCGACGGCGCCACGAGCGAAGGCGATTTCCACGAGGCCCTGAACTTCGCCGCCGTCTTCCACCTGCCAGTGGTCTTCTTCGTCCAGAACAACCAGTATGCGATCTCCGTGCCGCTGGCGCACCAGTCCGTTGCGCCCTCCCTGGCCCACAAGGCCGTGGGCTACGGCATGGCCGGCGAACGCGTGGACGGCAACGACATCGTGGCCCTGCTCGCCGTGCTCGGCCGGGCCGTCAAGCTCGCCCGGGAAGGTTCCGGCCCGCTGCTGGTGGAGGCGCACACCTACCGGATGCAGGCGCACACCAACGCCGATGACGCCACCCGCTACCGGCAGGACAGCGAGGTCGCCGAATGGGTGGCGAAGGACCCGCTGAGCCGGATGCAGACCTACCTGACGGACCGCGGCCTGCTGGACGACGACCGCGCCGCCGTGATCGCCGACAAGGCGGAGGCGGTAGCCACGCAGCTGCGCGAAGGCCTCAGCGAAGAGGTTCCGGTGGAACCGCAGGATCTCTTCAAGTACGTCTTCTCCACCCCCACACCACAGCTGAAAGAACAGTCCGCCATGCTCGCCGACGAACTGGCCCGGGACGCCGCATCCGCATCCACCTCAAGGGAGGCCGGGAAATGAGCCCCACCATCACCACGTCCTCCGAGGCGAACGGCAACGTCAGCGCCGCGACCGCCCGCGCCGCCGCCAAGGCTGCTGTTGCGGCCGAGCAGGCCGGCCCGCAGACCATCACCCTGGCCAAGGCCCTGAACACCGCGATGGCGGACGCCATGCACGCGGACCCCTCGGTCCTGGTCTTCGGCGAGGACGTCGGCATGCTCGGCGGCGTCTTTCGCATCACGGACGGGCTCACCAAGACCTTTGGCACGAGCCGCTGCTTCGACACCCCGCTGGCCGAATCCGGCATCGTCGGCATGGCCGTCGGCATGGCAATGAACGGCATGCGCCCGGTCATCGAAATGCAGTTCGACGCGTTCGCGTACCCGGCCTTCGAACAGATCGTCAGCCACGTCGCCAAGATGCACAACCGCACCAAGGGCGCCGTGAAGCTGCCCATGGTCATCCGGGTCCCTTACGCCGGCGGCATCGGGGGAGTGGAGCACCACTGCGACTCGTCCGAGGCCTACTACGCGCACACTGCCGGTCTGAAGGTCTTCACCCCGGCCACCGTGGCCGACGGCTACCGGATGCTTCGCGAAGCTATCGACTCCGATGACCCCGTCATGTTCATGGAGCCCAAGAAGCTGTACTGGTCCAAGGACCAGGTGGACCTGGACGCGCTGCGCGCCGAGCACGCCGCGAACACCGAGCGCGGCACGTCCTCCGAGGGCCGGGCCGCCGTCGCCCGCCCCGGCACCGACGCCACGCTGATCGCCTACGGCCCGTCCGTTCCGACGGCGCTCGCCGCAGCGGCCGCCGCCGCCGAGGAAGGCCGCTCGCTGGAAGTGATCGACGTCCGCTCGATCGTGCCGTTCGATGACGAGACCGTCTGCGCCTCGGTCCGCAAGACCGGCCGCGCCGTCGTGATCGCCGAGGCCCACGGCTTCGCGTCCGTGGCCTCGGAAATCGTCGCCCGGGTCCAGGAACGCTGCTTCCACCACCTGGCCGCGCCGATCCGCCGCGTCACCGGCTTCGACGTGCCCTACCCGGCGCCGAAGCTCGAGCACTACTACCTGCCCGGCGTGGACCGCATCCTCGACGCCGTTGACGACCTCCAGTGGGAAGACTGACCATGAGCGAACCGAAAGTATTCCTCCTGCCGGACCTGGGCGAAGGCCTCACCGAAGCCGAGCTCGTGAACTGGCTCGTGGCCGTGGGCGACGAGATCCGCGTGGACCAGCCGATCGCCGAGGTGGAGACCGCCAAGTCCATGGTGGAGGTGCCGTCGCCATACGCCGGCACCGTGGCCGTCCTGCACGGCGAACCCGGCCAGACGCTCGACGTCGGCAAGCCGCTGATCTCTGTTACTCCTGTCGGCGCTGCTGTTTCCGTCGCCGCTGGTGGGGCCGCCGCGGATGATGCCGCCCCCGCCCCTTCGCCGGACAGCATTCGTCCTGCGGACGATGCTGCCGGCTCCGGAAGGCCCGATGCCACTCCCGGGGCGGCATCATCCGCGCCGGCTGGTTTCGCTGCTGGCACACCGGCCGCCGCTCCTGTTTCTTCGCCTGCTGCTGTTGCGGCTGAGGCTTATCGCGAGGAGGAGAAGGCCGGGTCCGGCAATGTCCTGATCGGGTATGGGACTCCGGGCGGGCATGGGGTTGCCCGGCGGACCCGGGCTCCTAAGCGGGCTGCGGGGGCCGAGCCGGTTTCCGGGGTTTCGGCTGCCGAGGAGGCTGCCGATGACCTGGTGCTGCTGCGCACCCGGGTTCCCGGGAAACTGGGGGCCGTTATTTCTCCGCTGGTTCGCCGGATGGCGCGCGATCATGGGGTTGATTTGGGGGAACTCCAGGGCTCGGGGGCCAGCGGGCTCATCATGCGGCGCGATGTTGAGGCCGTCATCAAGCCGTCGCCGGTGGTTGAACGTCCGGCTGCTGCGGAGTCTGCCGCGCCGGCCGCGCCTGCCGCGGGTTCCGGCACCGACGCGCGCACCGGTCTGGGCATTTCCGGACGCACGGCGGTCCGGGGAGTGCGGAAGGCCGTCGCGGCAAACATGTCGCGCAGCCGCTCCGAGATCCCGGAAGCCACGGTGTGGGTGGACGTGGACGCCACTGCGCTGGTGGAGATGCGTGCCGCGCTGAAAAAGGCGGACCCGCACAACACCCCGGGCCTGCTGGCCTTCATCGCACGGTTTGTTACTGCCGGGCTCAAGAAGTTCCCGGAGCTCAACACCCGGATCGTGACCACGGAGGATGCCGCGGGTGGGGCGATGCAGGAGATTGTGGCCTTCGACGGCGTCAACCTCGGGTTCGCGGCACAGACCGACCGCGGACTGATGGTGCCGTCGGTGCGGAACGCGGACAAGCTCAGCGCCCGCGAACTGGACGCCGAAATCCGCCGCCTCACCGCCGTCGTGCGCGAGGGCAAAGCGACCCCGGCGGAACTGGGCAGCGGCACGTTCACGCTGAACAACTACGGCGTGTTCGGGGTTGACGGTTCCGCCGCGATCATCAACCACCCCGAGGTGGGGATCCTCGGCGTCGGGCGGATCATCGACAAGCCCTGGGTGGTCAACGGCGAGCTCGCCGTCCGCAAGGTCACCGAGCTGACGCTCACGTTCGACCACCGGGTGTGCGACGGCGGAGCGGCCGGCGGCTTCCTGCGCTACGTCGCGGACGCGATCGAGAACCCGGGGTCGGCACTCGCGGACATGTGAGGCTTAACCGGGGATCTGCATCCCGATTGAGGGGACAGGGGCCGCGCAATCACTCTTGTGCGGCCCCGGCGGCCCCTGCCGTCCCCTGCCGCGCCGAAAGCCACCGTGCCAGCCACGACGCCGGCAGGAGCAGCAGCCACGCGAACGGCGTGTAGGCCTTGAGGACGAACGCCGCGGGAATTGAGAGCAGGAAGACCAGCGCCACGGCAATCCGCGCATAAAAGATCCGGCGGTGGACGTGGGCGGCCATCTCGCGGTCCATGAGCCCCGCATGCTTCGCATAGCCCCAGATGGCCGCCAGCATCAAATAGACAGCGGCAATGTTGGCGGCGTACAGGACGCTCGGCCACGGGGTGGGGTCGTCCCCGTAGTCGCTGAGGATCGACGTCGGACCGGGCAGCATGGCGATGAAGAACAAGAGGGCAAGATTCAGCCAGGCCAGGTTCGCATTGAAGCGGCGGATGAGGGCAAAGTCGGAGTGGTGGGACATCCACGTCTTGGCGATGATGACAAAGGACAGGGCGTACGCCAGCAGCTGCGGCAGGGCAGCAACCAGGGCGTCGTCCACCTGGTCCGCGGGAATTCCTTCAGGCAGTTTCAGGTCCAGGGCCAGGAGGGTCAGGGCTATGGCGAAGACGGCATCGCTGAAGAACACCATCCGCTCCAGGGACGTGCCGGATTTCAACGGGAGCCACCCCCATTCGTTCGGTGGAGCACCTGGCTCATCGAGGGAAGTAGCCCACAGGCTACACCGCCGCGCGGGCCACGACGAGGGGTCCGGGCATACCCGCCACAGGGACCGGACGGGCATGCCCTGAAGGGAAATGCCAGCCAGCGCGGGTAGAATCGAGGCCTGTACAGCACCAACAACGCTGGACCAACAATGCCGGAAAAGCGTCGGAAATACGGAGATTCAATGTCACGATGGCTCGAGGTCGGTCCGGACAACTACGTACTGACAACTCAAGGTTCCCTGCTCAACACGGGTCTGGTGGTCGGCACCGAACGCGCCATGGTGATCGACACCGGCGGCGGGCCCCGGCAGGGCCGCGAGATCCTGGCTGCCGTTCGGGAAAAGACCGGGCTGCCGCTCGTCGTGGTCAACACGCACGCTCACTTTGACCACTTCTTCGGCAACGCAGTCTTCGCCAGTGAGGGCGTCACGGAGTTCTGGGCTCACGAGAACTGCGCCGCGGAAATCGAGGAGAACGGTGACGAGCAGCGCCGGCTGGTGGCCTCCGCGGAACCCGAAATGGCGGCCGGTCAGGGCTCCGACGCTGAGTTGGTGGTTCCCAACGCCATCGTGAAGGACCAGCCGGTCCTGGTGGATCTTGGCGGGCAGACCGCCACCTTGTTCTATCTGGGCCGCGGACACACCGACGGCGACCTCCTGGTCGGCACGGGAAGCACCCTCTTCGCCGGCGACCTCGTCGAACAGGGTTCCCACCCGTCCTTCGAGGACTCATTCCCGGAAGACTGGGCCGACGCCCTCCGGCACCTCTCCGCGCTGCGGCACCGCTACGAATTCCTGATTCCCGGCCACGGCGAACCGTGCTCGGACCAGTTCGTCAAGACCATGGCCAACACCATGACCACCGCGGTCCGGCAGGCGATCCAGGCCACCCGGGAAACCCCGGACGACGCCACCAAGGCCATCCCGATCCTGCCGTACGGCCCCGAACAGTCGCGCTGGTTCATCAAGCGCCTGCAGGACACGCGGGCCCACCGCTAGGGCCGGGAAATTGGCGGTAATGGTAAGTGTGCTCATTACTGCCCCTAGACTTGTTCCTTGAACGATGTCAATCGAGCACTGCAGCGGTCTGCGCTGTGATCCCTGGGGGGAACGAACATGCCAGAACCGGTCGAAAACAAGACCGCCAACGCCCTCGCTGAAGCTGAAACAGCTGAAGAGCAGGCCCAACTCCCGCGTCGGAGAGACCGCCGCCGCGGCGACGACTCCGACGCCTGGACAGGAACCATGCCCATCATTTCGAGCAACCAGGCCGAACAGCGCCCAACAGCCCCCAGCAGTTCCTGGGCGGAGGCCGCCGCTGCCGCTGACGCGCCGGCGCGCCCGCAGCCTGCCAAACCGTCCAAGGATCCCGTGCTGAAGCCGCCTGCCCCCGAGGCCGCACCTGCCGTGCCCGCCCAGCCCACCCGTTCCACCCGTTCGGCCAGCAAAGCCGCGGCCCTGGCCGATGCCCCGCTGCCCGACTTCATCAGCTCACCGGGTCTTTTTGTCCGCGAGCAGAAGCCCCGGCCCGTCGGCGGTTTCCGCGGTGCCCTCTACAACCTGACCGGCGGCGGCCTGAACCTTGGCCCGAGCGCCAGGCAGCGTGAGGAAGACGAACTGGCCCGGCGCATCTCCCGGCAGCTCCAGGGCAGCTACAACACGGCCGTCCTGAGCCTCAAGGGTGGCATCGGGAAGACCTCCACGACGGTCGGCGTCGGACTGACCCTGGCCGAGTTCCGCGGCGATCCTCCGTGCGCCATCGACGCCAACCCCGATTCCGGCGATCTCGTCGAGCGCGCCCTCGGCGAGGGGATCTACCAGCAGCAGAGCCCGCGCACCATCACGGACCTGCTCAGGAACATCGAGTCAGTCGATTCCCTCACCGCCCTGGCCCGCTACATGCACCACGCCGGCAGGCTCCACCTCATTGCCGGCGAGCAGGACCCCGAGGTCTCAGATTCGCTGACGGCCGAGGAATACCTGCGGATCCGCAAGCTCATCTCCGCCTACTACTCCGTGGCGCTGATCGACTGCGGCACGGGCGTGACCCACAATGCCATGAGCGGCATCCTGCAGTCGGCGGACAACCTGATCATCGCGGCCGGCTATGCCGTCAGCGGCGCCAAGCGGGCCCGCAGCACGCTTCACTGGCTGGCCAGCCACGGCTACGAAGACCTGGCCCGCAACGCCGTCGTGGTCATCACCGACAAGGACGAGGTGTCCACCCGGGTGGACAAGGACGCCATCGAAGAACACCTGTCCGGCATCTGCCGCCAGTTGATCGCGGTTCCGCACGACCGCGGAGTGGCCGACGGCGACCTCGTCACCCTTGATGTGCTTCGCCCCGAAACGCGGCGCGCGTACCGGGAGATCGCCGCGGCAATCGTCGACGGATACGTCTAAGCGCGACCCGTGCCGACCTCCGCGGTACATTTGAGCATGGCCAACAACTCACTCGGGGTCGACGCCGCCCGCCACCTCCAGGACCTGCTTTTGGGGACCGACAACGTCGAGGACTTCCTGGGCCGCCTTGCGGAGTTCTCGGCCGCCACGCTGAGCCGCACGACCGGCGCCGAGATTGAGTGCGGCGTGACCCTGCAGCGCCGCAAGCGCACCATGACGGTCGCGGGCAGCAGCCCGCGGGCGGTCACCCTGGACCGCATCGAACAGACCCTCGGCGACGGCCCCTGCATCGAGGCGCTGCGGACCAGGTCCGTGGTCCTGCTGGCGGATGTCGACGCCGATCCCCGCTGGCCCGACTACCAGCGGCAACTTGCCGCCAACGGGTGCCGCAGCACGCTGGGCGTTCCGCTGGAAATCGGCGACGACGCCGCCGCGGCCCTGAACTTCTTCGGGGCGGACACCGGGCTGTTCACGGACGACATCATAGCGGAGGCGGCCGGATTCGCCGACCTCGCCGGCCGCGCCCTCCGGCTGGCCGTGCGGCTCGGAACCTTCCAATCCCGGGCCGAAGATCTCCAGGCGGCCATGGAACACCGCACTTCCATTGATCTGGCGTGCGGCGTGATCATGGCCCAGAACCGCTGCTCCCAGGACCAGGCCATGGCCATCCTCACCAGGGTCTCCAGCAACCGGAACCAAAAGCTCCGGGAAGTCGCCGAGGACGTGCTCCGGCACCTCACCAGCGAGGAAGTCCGCACCCACTTCGACGCTTAGGGCAGGGACGGCCGCGGCGGGTGCCTAGGATGAAGGGGATGACCACCACACGCCTCGCGCCCTTCAGCCTCCGCAGCATCGCCGTTCCCGCGTTCGGGCCGGCCCTCATGTTCAGCCTGGGGGAGGGCGCGATCCTGCCCGTGGTCGCCCTGTCCGCCCGTGATCTTGGCGCCTCCGTGGCCGGGGCCGCGCTGATTGTGACGCTGATCGGCCTCGGATCGTGGTTCTTCAACCTGCCGGCGTCACTGATCACCCTGAGATTCGGGGAACGCTGGGCGATTGTGGGGGCCGCGGCCGCCAGCGCGTTCGCCCTCGCCGCGGCGGCGGTCGCTCCGCTGTTTTCCGGCGGTCTCTGGGTGCTGGCGGCGGCTATGGTGGTGGTCGGCATGGCCGCCAGCGTATTCAGCCTGGCCCGGCAGAAATACCTGACCGAGGCCGTGCCGGTCATGCTCCGGGCCCGGGCCCTGTCCACCCTCGGCGGCGTCAACCGGATCGGGATCTTCATCGGCCCGTTCGTTGGCGCCGCCGTGATGCAGTTTGCCGGCATCAGCGGGGCCTACTGGGCCGGCGTCGTGGCGATGGCCGCCGCGGCGGCCGTGTCGGTCACCATCCCCGACCTCGTGGCGAAGCCGCAACCGGCCGACGGCGTTCCGGTGCAACAGCCCACCTTGCGCAGCGTCGCCGTTTCCCACGCCGGCGTCTTCCTGAGCGTGGGGGCCGGGGTGCTGCTGCTGAGCGGGCTGCGCGCCTCGCGCCAGGTGGTCATCCCGCTGTGGGCCGATCATCTGCGCCTGGACCCCACCCAGGCCTCGCTGATCTACGGGATCTCCGGGGCGATCGACATGCTGGTGTTCTATCCGGCGGGAAAGCTGATGGACCGCAAGGGCCGGCAATGGGTGGCCGTGCCGTCCACACTGATCATGGGGACGGCCATGGTGCTGATTCCGCTCAGCACGGGCTTCGTCTCGCTCATGCTGGCGGCACTCCTGATCGGCTTCGGCAACGGGATCAGCTCGGGCCTGAACATGACGCTCGGGGCCGACTTCTCGCCGGACAACGGCCGCGGCCAGTTCCTCGGCATCTGGCGCTTCATGGCCGACGCCGGCGCGACCGGCGGCCCCGTGTTGCTCTCCGCCGTCACCGCCGCCGTGTCCCTCGGGGCCGGCGTGGCCGCGACCGGTGTGATCGGCTTCGCCGCCGCGGCCGTGTTCGCCGTGACCATTCCCCGGCTCAAGCACCGCCGGAACTACTGACCGGCCGGGCATTGGTGCGCCCAAGCAGGCAGTGATTAACAGGTAGCGACTACTCGGGCGACGCCTGCGTGGGCTCAGTAAGGTCGGGGAAGCGCGCCGGTGCATCGAGACCGGCCCTTCGTGGGGCGGCACGAGTGCCGCAGTCAGGGTCCGCCCGTGATTATTTTCAGCGCATGGTCTCCGCCCGGAGGGGTGATGCGTTTCGACGCAAAAAAATGAGGAGATGCTCATGTTAGGAAAAAAGTCCCGCTGGTTCGCGCCTCTCGCCGCAACAGCGGCGGTGCTTCTTGCCGCTTCGCCCGCGAGTGCAGTCACCACGCCGGATGTTGTCATTCCTGCCGCGGATTCGTGTGGCGGTTTTGATCTTGGCCTCACGGCCACGGGCGGCAGGATCAAGGAGATCCAGTTCAGCAACGGCAATCTCTACAGGGTGGGCACTGGAGTCGTCCTCACCTGGTCCAACCAGGGCCTCAACGGTTCTGGGAGCAACGGGAAGACGTACACGGTGAAAACCTCCGGCTCCGTGGCCAGGTATGTCAAGAACCCGGGCGGAGAGTCCTATACGCTCACCCTCACCGGCCACAACGGGTTTGTCTTCTTCTCGACGGACGCCGGAGGTCCCGGGGCCTTCCAGTACACCGGACGGGTGGTGCTCACCGTTGACAATCCGGTTGGCAATAACGTGAAATCCGTGGACGCCAGCGCAGGCAAAGCCGTGGACATCTGCGCACGCCTCAAGTAGCTATCGCAGGATCTGCTTAGGCCCGGGCGCGCTGTTGTTCCCGGGCCTACGTGCGCCGCGCTAGCGTTCCTGGTGCAGGGGCCTGTCCCGCCGTCGTGGGTCCGGCTGCAGGGCGGCCAGGCCGAACAGCCACACGCCGGCCACCGTTGCGAGGTAGCCGGCAATGACGATCAGGGACGTGCCGGCCCAAAAGTAGCTGGTGGTGCTGACCTCCTGGCCGCCCGGGCCAATGCTCAGCAAGGCGACGGCCGCCACCCCGGCCGCGGCGAGACCGGTGAGGACGGGAAGCGCCACCCATACCCTGGCCGAGGCCCAGTGTTCGTTGTAGCCGTTCCAGACGTTCCAGCCCGGGCCCCGGCGGATGATCAGCCAGCCGGCCGGGATCATGAAAGCCCCGACCACCAGGAAGGCCGCCATCACATCGGCGGGCCGGTGCCACTGGTTGATCAGCGTGGACACGCCCGTGGCGACGGCGAAGCTGCCGCCCAGATAGCCGGCCAGCGGCCGCCAGCGCGGCGAAACCATGAGGAACACGGCGGCGGCGGCCGAGGCCGCCATGGTGGTGTGGCCCGAGGGCAGCGAATTCAGCTCCAGCGTCTCAACCCCGCGGTACGGCCGGACCGGAAGCCAGTCCTTCAGGATCTGGGTGGCAAGGTTGGCGCCCACACACGCCGCAATCGCAATCACCGCCGCAGACCAGCGGCGCCGCAGGATGGTGACGAACACGACCACAACCGACGCGATCACCACGGAGAGCGCCGGCAGCCAGTCCAACAGCTTGGTGGCGGCCTTGCCCGCGGTCCCGCTGAGCGCCACGGCTTCCACGAGGGCCGATTCGTCAATGAACTGGCCCGTGGTGGTACGGACAAAGAAGACATAGGTGACGGCCAGCGCAGCGATGCAGGCAACCGTGGCCAGCACGAACAAGGCTGCCGTGGCCTTGCCGGGGGACCACCGCGCCTGCGGATCCGGTGTTGTGCGGTCCCGCGTGCTGCGCTCTGGCGTCTCGGGCGCACTCGCCGGGAGGACTTGTGTTTCCGCAACCTGTGTTTCCTGGGCCTCTGTTTCATAGACCGGGGCAGACGGGTCCCAAGGGGTGCGTTCCTGCCGAAAAGTCATGCCATTAAGAGTCCCATAGAACCCTGCGCGCCAGCTGAAGGGCCGGCGCGCGGCGCGGAGGGTAGTGCCCGTCAATTAACGAGTACTCACTACTGGTGCGCCGCCGGGCCGGGATTTGTAGAGTCGGGTGTGTGCTGCCGCGGCTTGTCCCCGGCACGGCGCTCCTTGAGCGGGGCCGGCGGAGACGAGTTTCCTGGACCAGGGACTCACCCCCAGTCGACGCCGGCCCAATCAAGGATCCATGCCGGGTTCCCGGTGCCGCGTTCTTGTGCCCCGCGTCTGAGACCGATGTCCGGGAAAGCTCCGCTGTACATTCCTCCCAGTGCATTCCCCGCAGTGCATTCCCAGTACAGTGGCTCCATGCCTGCCCTCCCCATGGACCCTCCGGAACATCCCGCGGCGCCCCTGCCCGGCCTCGACGAACTCCTGGCCGGCGCCCATGTTGTGAGCCTGCCGATGCGCGTGAAATTCCGGGGCATCCTGCAGCGGGAGGCCCTGCTGCTCCGCGGGCCGCTGGGTTGGGGCGAATTCTGTCCCTTTCCCGAGTACGGCGACCCCGAGGCCTCCCGCTGGCTTACGGCCGCCGTCGAGGCCGGCTGGGAAGGGTTCCCCGCGCCGCTGCGGGACAGCATCCCGGTCAACGCCACGGTTCCTGCCGTGCCGGTGCACCGGGTGCCCGAGATCCTGGCCCGCTTTGGCCGGGTGGACGCGGTCAAAGTCAAGGTCGCGGAGCGCGGCCAGAGCCTGGACGACGACGCCGCCCGGGTGGCGGCCGTCCGGGCGGCGCTGCCGGACGCCGCGATCCGGGTGGACGCGAACGGCGGCTGGGACGTGCCGGAGGCCGTCGCGGCACTGACCCGTCTCGCCGCCGTCGGGCTCGAATATGCAGAACAGCCCGTGCCCGAGATCGCAGGCCTCGCCGAGGTCAGGCGGCAGCTCCGGGCCGCCGGCGTCCCCGTGCTGATCGCCGCGGATGAGAGCGTGCGCAAGGAGGACGACCCCCTCAAAGTGGCGCGGGCCGGCGCCGCGGACCTGATCGTGGTCAAGGTGGCCCCGCTCGGGGGAGTGCGGCGCGCCCTGCGGATCGTGGCGCAGGCCGGGCTGCCCGCCGTCGTGAGTTCGGCGCTGGACACCTCGGTGGGGATCCGGGCCGGACTGGCCCTGGCCGCCGCCCTGCCCGAGCTGCCGTATGCCTGCGGCCTGGGCACGGTGTCCCTGCTCGCCGCCGATGTCACTCACGATCCGCTGGTACCCGACGACGGCGCGATCGCCCTGCGCGACGTCCGCCCGGCACCCGAGCTGATGGCCGAACACGCCGCCCCGCCGGAACGCCGGGACTGGTGGCTGGACCGGCTGCGGCGGGTGCATGCCGTACTGGCCGCATCGACTGCTCCGTAACGGCCCTTCAGGACCTCGAAAATGGCGATTACGGAGCAACCGATGGGTTCGGCGGCACGGCGAAGCATTCACCGGGACTTCATCTGACAGACGCCTCTCGGTAGCCAGCGGCTGGAAGGGTGGGCGCGACCGCAACTCACCCCATGGAAGGTCTCTCCATGTCTGTCACCTCCGGACGCAAATTTTCCCTGCTCCCCATGCTCGGCCACACCAAAGGCAAGCGAAGCCCTGTCACCTGTGCGCTGAAGTGCGACAACGCCTGCTCGGGCGAGGTCTGCAACACCAGCACCAACAGCTACTTCCGGGACATCGCCTCCGCCACCATGTCCCGCCGCGCCGCGCTGGGCTTCGGCGCCGCCGGCGCGCTCGCCGTCGTCCTCGGCAACGCCGTGACGTCCGCCGATACGGCAGTGGCCGAGGGCGGTCCGGGCCTCGCCGCTGCCGCCAAGGACGGGTTTGGAAAATCCAAGCTGCAGTTCACCGCCATCGCTCCGGTGGACGCCGCCGTGGATCAGTTCACCGTCCCGGCCGGGTTCACCTGGCAGCCGGTCATCCGCTGGGGCGACCCGCTCTTCAACGACTCGCCGGCCTTCGACCTGGACCACCAGAGCGCGGCGGCGCAGGCCCGCCAGTTCGGCTACAACAACGACTACACCGACATCCTGCCGATCGATAGCTCCAAGGACCGCCGGGCCGTGCTCTTCACCAACCATGAATACACCAACGAGTCCATCATGCTGCCGGCCGGATTCGACGCCGCCGAGGCCCGCGCGATCGGCCGTGCGGCCCACGGCCTCACGGTGGTCGAGTTGGAGCGTGCGAACAAGAACAAGCCCTGGAGCTACGTCCGGGGCGCCGGGCTGAACCGCCGTTTCCTGACCGACACCACCTACGAGCTCGACGGCCCCGCCGCCGGGTCCCCGCTGCTGAAGACCGCCGCCGATCCCTCCGGCCGGGCCATCCAGGGCACCCTGGGCAACTGCTCCGGCGGCACCACCCCGTGGGGCACGATCCTCTCCGGCGAGGAAAATTTCAACGGCTACTTCGCCGCGCCCGGAACCTCCGACGCCGACAAGCGCTACGGCCTGACCAGCAAGCCCACCGCCCGCCAGTGGGAACTCGATGACCCGCGCTTCGACACCCGCAACCCCGGATATCAGAACGAGGCCAACCGCTTCGGCTGGATCGTGGAAGTGGATCCCTTCGATCCCTCCTCCACGCCCCGCAAGCACTCCGCGATGGGCCGCTTCAAGCACGAGGGCGCCAACGTGATCGTCGCCAAGTCCGGTCACGTGGTGGCCTATATGGGCGACGACGAGCGCTTCGACTACCTGTACAAGTTCGTTTCGGCCGGCACCTACCGGCCCGGAAAGACGGCGGAGGACCGCAGGAACAACCTCACGCTGCTCTCGGAAGGCGACCTGTACGTCGCGAAGTTCACGGGCAATTCCCCTGCCGACGGGTTCGACGGCGCGGGCAAGCTTCCGGCCGACGGCGCCTTCGACGGCGCCGGTGTTTGGCTGCCCCTCGTGGTGGGCGGACAGTCCAAGGTGGCCGGGATGTCCGTGGAAGAGGTACTGGTGTACACCCGCCTCGCCGCCGACAAGGTGGGCCCCACCAAGATGGACCGCTGCGAGGACGTGCAGCCCAGCCCGCACACCGGCAAGGTCTACGTGGTCTGCACCAACAACGCGGACCGCGGCAAGCCCGGCAAGGAAGGGGCCACCGAGGTCAACCCCCGTACCCTCAACCGCGACGGCCACATCGTCGAAATCACCGAGACCGGGGACCAGAGCTCCACAAAGTTTGGCTGGAACCTGCTGATGGTCTGTGGCGATCCGGCCAAGAACTCCGCCACCTACTTCGCCGGGTTCCCTGCCAGCCAGGTCTCACCGATCTCCTGCCCGGACAACGTGGCCTTCGATTCCGTGGGCAACCTCTGGATCTCCACCGACGGCGCGCCCTCCAGCATCGGCTACGCCGACGGGCTCTTCAAGGTGACCCTGGACGGTGCCGAACGCGGCAGGGTGGAACAGTTCCTCGCCGTCCCGCGCGACGCCGAGACCTGCGGCCCGGTCATCCACGACGAGGAGCGAACCGTCTTCGTTGCCGTTCAGCACCCGGGCGAGGAAGGCACCTTCGCCGAACAGCACTCGTACTTCCCTGACTACGTCGCGGCCGGCGCGACACCGAAGCCCGGCCAGGTGCGCGCCCCGCGTCCGTCCGTGGTCCAGGTGTTCCGCACCGGCGGCTAGCTTCCTGCCGCCACGCTCCCTCACGTTTGGCAGGTTTCCTTCCCGCGCTCCCTCACGTTTGGCAGGTTTCCTTCCCACGCTCCCTCACTTCCCTTATTTTGGCGGCGGGACGTGAGGGAGCGTCGGGTTTTTGCCGGCGGGACGTGAGGGAGCGTCGGGTTTTTGCCGAACTGATAATTTGGGACTGTGAATAATCCGGCCGAATTGGTTGTCCCCAGAGTCCAGGCTGCAATTGCCACCGCGTTTGGCGAAGAGTTCCGGCAGACGGATCCGGTGGTCAGGCCCTCCCAGTTCGCCGACATCCAGATCAACGCCGCCATGGCCCTGGCCAAAAAAGCCGGCCTGCCGCCGCGGGACGCCGCCGCCAGGATCGTGGACGCCCTGAACCTGGACGGCATCTGCACCAGTGTGGAAATCTCCGGACCCGGCTTCATCAACCTGAGCTTTGACGGCACCTGGATCGAGGAGCTGCTCAATGCGGAGTCGGTCCAGGCCGCGTCCCCGGCCACGGCCGTCACGCCCGCCGCGACACCGCAGCGCGTCGTCGTCGACTATTCCTCCCCGAATGTCGCCAAGGAAATGCACGTCGGCCACCTGCGCACCACCGTGGTGGGGGACAGCCTCGTCAAGGTGCTCGAAGCCCTCGGCGACACCGTGATCCGGCAGAACCATATCGGTGACTGGGGCACCCCGTTCGGGATGCTGATCGAACACTGGCTGGAGATCGGCGAGGACTCCCCGGAGGCGGCGCTGCTGGTGGAGGACCCCAGCGCGTTCTACCAGGCCGCCCGGGCCAAGTTCGATGCCTCCGCCACCGACGAGGACGGCTTCGCCACCCGGGCCCGGCTCCGCGTCGTTGCCCTGCAGGGCGGCGACCAGGAGACCTTCGCCGTCTGGCAGCGGCTGGTCGCCCAGTCCAAGCGCTACTTCAACGCCATCTACTCCACCCTCGGCATCAGCCTTACCGATGACCACATCGCCGGCGAAAGCTCCTACGACGCGCATCTGGCACAGCTGTGCCAGGAACTCGAGGAACGCGGCCTGGCCCGGATCAGCGACGGCGCCCTGTGCACCTTCCCCGCAGGATTTACCGGCCGCGACGGGCAGCCGCTGCCGCTGATTATCCGCAAGTCCGACGGCGGCTACGGCTACGGCACCACGGACCTCGCCACCATCCGCTACCGGGTCCGCGACCTGGCGGCCAACCGGATCCTCTACGTCGTGGGCGCCCCGCAGAACGTCCACCTGCGCATGGTCATGGCCAGTGCCCGGGACGCCGGCTGGCTTCCGGAGACGGTCGAGGCCGTGCACGTGCAGATCGGCAACGTGCTTGGCGAGGACGGAAAGATCCTCAAATCCCGTTCCGGTGCCCCGGTGAAGCTCATGGCCCTGCTCGAAGAGGCCGTGGACCGTGCCCGCGCCGTCATCGACGCGAGCCGGCCCGAGCTCAGCGAGGCGGAGCGCGCCGTGACCGCCCGCCAGGTGGGCATCGGTGCCGTCAAGTACGCCGACCTCTCCACCGGCCACGACACCGAGTATGTCTTCGACTTCGACCGCATGCTCGCCCTCAGCGGCAACACCGGACCCTACGTGCAGTACGCTGCGGCGCGGATCCGCTCCATCCTGCGCAAAGCCGGGGTACTGGAAGAAATCACCGGCGACGGCGGCTCGCCGTCAGCCGGCGCCGCAGGAACTCCGGCGGCCGGCACTCCGGCAGCCGAAGCATCCGGCGGCCCCGCCACGGCGATCGCCGTCGTCGAACCCGCAGAACGCGCGCTGGCCCTGCACCTGCTGGAGTTCGACGCAACGCTGAACAAGGTGCGGGACGCGCTGGAGCCGCACCGGCTCTGCGGCTACCTCTTTGAGCTCGCACAGCTCTTCACCACGTTCTACGACCAGTGCCCTGTGCTCAAGGCCGAGGAATCCGTTCGGGACTCGCGGCTGGCCCTGTGCGCGCTGGCTCTGCGCCGCCTCTCCGGCGGCCTGGAACTGCTGGGCATCGAAACGCCGGAGCACATGTGAGTCCGGCGGATTCCGCTGCCGGCTCATCCGCTCCTGGCGGCCTGACCGCGGTGGAGGCTGCGCGCATCGCCGTCGGCACGTTGCTCGCCGCCGGTGTGCGCCAGGTGGTGGTGTCCCCGGGATCGCGCTCGGCGCCCATGGCCTACGCCCTGGCCGAGGCCGAAGCCGCCGGACGGGTGGAGCTGCTGGTCCGGATCGACGAAAGGTCCGCCGGCTTCACCGCCCTGGGCCTGGCCCTGTCCGCCGGTGCGCCCGCCGCCGTCCTGACCACGTCCGGGACCGCCGTCGGCAATCTCCTCCCGGCCGTCATGGAGGCCAACCACGCCGCGGTGCCGCTCGTGGTCATCTCCGCCGACCGGCCCGAGGAGCTGCGGGGGACCGGCGCCAACCAGACCACCGTGCAGCTGGACCTCTTTGGCGACCACGTCCGCTTCGCCGTCGACGTGCCCGCGGGCAGCGATCCGCAGCGCGCCGTCGAAACGGCCCTCAGTGCCGCCACCGGAGCTTTCGAGGACGCCCCGCCCGGGCCGGTGCAGCTGAACCTTGCCTTCCGCGACCCGCTGGTCCCGGCCGTGGGCGACGGGCTGCCCGCGGCCGCCGGTCACGGCATCTACCGGGCCGCCCGGAACCCCCTGGCCCTGGACTTTCCGGCCGCGTCGACGGCGCTGCCGGAGCGGCGCACCGTGGTGCTGGCCGGGCACGACGCCGGCCCGGTCGCGGAGGCTTTCGCCCGCGCGCACGGCCTGCCGCTGCTGGCCGAGCCGTCTTCCAACGCCCGCTTCGGCCCCAACGCGGTGGGCCCCTACCGGCTGCTGATCGAGCACTTCGGCGCGGACGCGGCACAGCCGATCGAACGCGTGGTCCTCTTCGGCCGGCCGACGCTCTCCCGGCCGGTGAGCGTGCTGCTGGAGCGGGCGGATGTCCCGTCGGCCCTGTACCAGCCGGTTCCGGTGGCCTGGTACGAACCCGGCCGCCGCACCGAACTGCCGCTGGAAACCCTGGCGGACCTGGCGGACTTCGCCGGCCGCGGATCTGCCGCCTGGCTCGATGCCTGGCTGCTGGCAGGAGCCGCCGCGCAGCATGCCGTGGACCTGATCCTGGCCGCATCCCCGGCCGCGACCGGCCCGTCGGTGGGCGCCGAAGTCTGGAAACATGCCCGCGGGCAGCTGGTCCTGGGCTCCTCGAACGGGATCCGCGACGTCGACCTCGCCGGGGCGCCGCCCGCGGAACCCCAGGCCACCATGTTCGCCAACCGGGGCCTGGCCGGGATCGACGGCACCACGTCCACCGCCACCGGGATCGCGCTTGGCGGCGGCCAGGAAACCACCGTACTCATGGGGGACGTGACGTTCCTGCACGACGCCGGGGGACTCCTGCTCGGCGCCGGGGAGGCCGAACCGCAGCTGCGGATCGTGGTGCTCAATGACGCCGGCGGTGCCATCTTCGGGCTCCTGGAGCACGGCACCGTCGCCGCGGCGGGGCGCTACGGCGACGCCGTCGAACGCCTCTTCGCCACCCCGCAGCGGGTGGACCTCGCCGCGCTGGCCGCGGCCTACGGCGTCCCGCACCGCCTGGTCGGCACGACGGCGGAACTCGCCGAGGCGCTGTCCGGCCCGCCGGAGGGCCGCAGCATCATCGAGGTGCGCACGGACCGGCACCGGCTCGGGGAACTGCACCGCGCCATCCGGGCCGCGGTGGCCACGGCCGTGGAGGGCCTCCCGCAGACGTAGCGCACGTTTCCGCTACGAAAAAGGACAGCCGCTACGTGGATCCACGTAGCGGCTGCCCTAAATCGGTGCGGAAATCCGGAACTACAGCACGCGGCTGAGGAACTCCTTGGTGCGGGGGTGCTGGGGATTGGCCAGGACCTCCCGCGGGTCGCCCGACTCCACGACGATGCCGCCGTCCATGAAGGTCAGGCGGTCGCCGACCTCCCGGGCAAAGCCGATCTCGTGGGTCACCACGATCATGGTCATGCCCGACTTGGCGAGGTCCTTCATCACGTTCAGGACATCGCCCACGAGCTCCGGGTCGAGCGCGGACGTGGGCTCATCGAACAGCATGAGCTCGGGGTCCATGGCCAGGGCCCGGGCAATCGCGACGCGCTGCTGCTGGCCGCCGGAGAGCTGGGACGGGTAGTGTCCGGCGCGGTCGCCGAGCCCCACCCGGTCCAGTAGCTCCAGGGCGCGTTTGCGGGCGACGGCCTTTGACTGGCCCTTGACCTGGACCGGGGCCTCCATGATGTTCTGCAGCGCGGTCTTGTGCGGGAACAGGTTGAAGCGCTGGAAGACCATGCCGATCTCGCGGCGCTGGGCGGCGATTTCCTTGGTCTTCAGGTCATGGAGCCTGCCCTTGACCTCGCGGTAGCCGATCAGGTCGCCGCCCACCGAAATGCGCCCGGCACTGATGGTCTCCAGCAGGTTCACGCAGCGCAGCATGGTGGACTTGCCCGAACCGGACGGGCCGATCACAACCGACACCTCGCCCTGGTTGACGGTCAGGTCGATGCCGCGCAGCACGTGGTGTGTGCCGTAGTACTTGTGAAGGCCCTCGATCTTGACCAGGGGCTGCTCTGTGGTGATCGTCATTTCGCCTCCTCCTCGGGGAAGTCCATCTTGAGGTCCGGCTCGGCCCCGGCGCTGGGGGCCACGGCTGCGGACGCCTTGGCGGCGGCGGGGTTGATCGCTGCCGGAACCCGGTTGTCCACTCCCTTGCCGTAGTGAGCCTCAATGAAGTGCTGGCCCACCATCAGGATGCTGGTGATGACGAGGTACCAGAAGGCGGCGACAATCAGGAGCGGAATGGGAAGGTAAATCCGGTTGGCCAGGGCGTTGGTCGCGAAGGTCAGGTCCAGTGTGAACGGCACCGCCAGGACCAGCGACGTGGTCTTCAGCATGCCGATTGTCTCGTTGCCGGTGGGCGGCACGATGACGCGCATGGCCTGCGGCAGGATGATCCGCCGCATGATCTTGCCCTTCGTCATGCCCAGGGCCTCGGCAGCCTCACTTTGGCCCTGGTCCACGGACTTCAGGCCGGCCCGGAAAATCTCTGCGAGATACGCGGACTCATTCAGGCCCAGGCCCAGGATGGCCGGGATCAGGCCGTGGGTGGGGTCCGAGGTCACCCAGGTGAAGGTTGCAGGACCAAACGGGATGCCGAGGACGATCGTCGGATAGAGAACCGTGGCGAGCCCCCAGAACAGCAGCTGGGTGTAGATCGGGGTGCCGCGGAAGAACCAGACCCAGGTCCAGCTGGACCAGCGGAACACCGGGTTGTCGGACTGCCGCATGAACGCCAGGAGGATGGCCAGGACGATGGCCAGGACCATGGACGCAAATGTCAGGAACAGGGTCCAGACGACGCCCTGGACCACCTTGGTGTCCAGGATGTAGGTGCCGACGACGTCCCAGCGGAAGTTGGGGTTCGTGAACAGGCTCTGCAGGAAGGCAAGCAGGAAGCCGACGATGATGATGGCGCTGATCCAGCGGCCGGGATGCCGTACCGGTACTGCATTGTTCAGTACCGGTGCGGCGTGAGGGTCCTGATGGCTGTCCATCTCTGCCCCTGCTGCGGATCCGGTTGTGGGGAGGCTCAAGACGCGACCGCCGGGTTGACCTCGGACTTGGTGATGGCACCGTCGGTGACGCCCCAGCCCTCAAGGATCTTCTTGTAGGAACCGTCTTCCATCAGTTTGGTCATGGTCTTCTGGACGACGTCCGCCAGGGCCGTGTCCGACTTGGCGACGGCGATGCCCTGGGGAGCAGAATCGTAGACTTCGCCGAGCTTCTCGAGCTGGCCGTTGGTCTGGGTCAGTGCGTAGCCGATGATGGGGGAGTCGGCGGCCATGGCATCGATGCTGCCGTTGACCAGTCGGGTGGTGATGTCCGTCTGGGTCTTGAGGGTCACGATGTTAATGGGCTGCTTGCCCTCGGCGGTGCACTTCTTGTTGCGGTCCGAGAGGTCCGGATCTTCCTGGATGGTGCCGGTCTGCACGCCGATGGACTTGCCGCAGAGGTCATCGAGGGAGATCTTCTTGGGGTTGCCCTTCTGAACGGCCCAGCCGGTACCTGCCTGGTAGTAGCTGACCATGTTCACCGCGGCAAGCCGCTCCGGGTTGATCGTGAAGGAAGAGACCCCGAGGTCGTACTTCGGGCCGAGAGCCGGAAGGATGCCGGTGAATTCGGCCGTCTGGACCTGGACCTTCAGGCCCAGCGCCGCGCCGATCGCCTTGGCGATGTCGACGTCGTAGCCCACGGGGGTCTGGCCGTCGGTGCCGAGGAATTCCGCGGGGGCGTAGGAGGTATCCGAGCCCACGGTCAGGGTGCCCTTTGACTTGATCGACTCGGGCAACATGGCCGCCAGGGCGTCGTCCTTCTGGACCGTGCTGGGGTCAAAGCTGGCCGCGGCGCTGCCCGAAGCGGAAGCCGCGCCGGAGGGGCCGGTCTCGGAGGCGTTCGTGCAGGCCGTCAAGGCCAATGCGCCGACGGCGAGCACCGTGGCGACCTTCATTGCGGGGTTGCTCAGGAGCGAAGGGGAGATCTGCATTTTCTTACCTTTTGTTGCCGGAGGGATGCGTAACGAGGCCGATTTATAGTGTATCGCCGAACAAGAGATGTACGTCACAGAAAACTAAGTTTCACTATTGGATAACTAAACCAGACCCGAATGCAATATCTTTAATGCCCGATCTGTCTGTGATCCCGGATTCCTGTCCGTTTCGCCAGTTCCTGCGGTGCAAGTCCGACGGCCGATTCGCCGGCCCGGCCGGCGTCACCGGCCCCACCCGCATCTTGGGCCTCACCGGCCCCGCGGCCTAGCTGCTGATGCCGAGCGACTCCAGCATCGGCCGGAACTTCGCCCACGTCTCGGCGAGCTCAGTCTCGGGAACCGAGCCGTCCACCACGCCGCAGCCCGCATAGAGCCGGACCGTGTGCGGGGATTCGATGACGGCGCCACGCAGGGCGATGCCCCACTCGCCGTTGCCGGCCGCGTCGAGCCAGCCGACCGGCCCGGCGTACGGGCCGCGGTCCAGGTGCTCGAGCTTGCGGATGAGCGCCCCGGCCACGGTGGTGGGGGTACCGCAGACGGCGGCGGTCGGATGCAGCGCGTTGATCAGGGCCAGGCACGTGGGGACGTGGCCTTCCACCTCAGCCAGCTCAGCCTTGACGTCCGAGGCCAGATGCCACACATTGGGCAGTTCGAGGATGAAGGGCTCGCTGTGCGCGTTCATGGCCTCGGAAAACGGGGCCAGCTGCGTGGTCAGGGACTGGATTGCGATGTCGTGTTCGTGCCGCTGCTTCTCGGAGCCGGCCAGCACCCGTTCGGCGAATTCCAGCGGCGAGCCCGCCATGCCATCGGCGTCGCGGCGGTCCAGTGTGCCGGCCAGGACGCGCGCCTGCGCGGTGCGGCCCTCCACCTGGATCAGCATTTCCGGAGTGGCCCCCACCAGCCCGTCCACCCCGTACGTCCAGCATTCGCGGTACCGGGCCGACAGCTCGCGCAGCACCTCGGCGGCCTTGACGCCGGTGGGGACGGTGGCCACGACGTCCCGCGCCAGCACCAGCTTTTCCAGGGCGCCGGTCCGGATCTCCGCGACGCCGGAGGCAACGGCGGCCATCCAGTCTTCCTCGCTGAGCGAGCCGGTGTGCAACGTTGCCCCTGCGGCCAATGGCAAAGGACGTACGACGGCGCCACCGGTCTGCGCGGGTGCCGGCACCGGGTCATCCACCACGGTCACGCTGGTCCCGGGATTGGCGCTGGCTCGGGGATTTGAGCCGGGATTGGCGCTGGTGCTGTGAAGCCAGCGGTCCAGGGCGGCGCGGGCACCGGCTTCGGTGAGGTCGCCGTCGTCGAACGTGAGCTGGGTCAGCCAGGCCTGGCCGTCACGGAGCCCGACGACGATTTCCGGGACCAGCAGCCGGGACTCATGGGCGGAGGCCTTGGAGAAGGCGAAGGAGCCGAAGGCGACCGGGCCGGTGCCGGGGCAGCCCACACTGTCCTGGATGTCTGCCTCCAGGACCTGGTGGCGCCACCAGATGTCCGCTTCCAGGAACCGCTCGGGTCCGGTGGCAGTGAAACGGGCTATCTCGCCGAAGCCCACGAGACCGGCCTCGCGGCGGGTCCAGCAGAGGACATCGTCCCGGACCAGAAACGACGGCAGGCCCCCGGGGAAAGTTTCGGCATCGAGGGGGACTGTCAAGGTGCGGAACGTGCTCGTCATGATGGCATAACACTAGCCCGTGATCGCCCATTGGGTGGATATACACGGGCCGGCCGGGCCTCCACGGGGCCGCCGCGGCCGTTGCCGCAGGTGAAAGCCGCGTCAATTGGCGGCCCGTTCGTGGGAGCGCCGATCATTTGAGACAATGTCAGGGTGAACCGAGCATCCTTGGATAAGCGTCCGGACGAAGTAGCCACGATGTTTGACGACGTCGCCCCCAAATACGACGTCGTCAACGATGTCCTGTCCTTGGGGCAGACGCGGCGTTGGCGCAAGGTGGTGGTGGAGGCGATGGGCGTATCGGCCGGCCAGCACGTCCTGGACCTCGCCGCCGGCACCGGCACCTCCAGCGAGCCGTACGCCGACGCGGGCATCAACGTCATCGCCTGCGATTTCTCCCTCGGCATGCTCAAGGTCGGCAAGCGCCGCCGCCCGGACATCGACTTCATCGCCGGGGATGCCACCCGCCTGCCGTTCGCGGACAACACCTTCGACGCCAGCACGATCTCCTTTGGCCTGCGCAACGTCAACGAGCCGAAGAAGGCCCTGGCCGAGATGCTGCGGGTCACCAAGCCCGGCGGCCGGCTGGTCATCGCGGAGTTCTCCCAGCCAGTGGTGCCGCTGTGGCGCACCATGTACACCGAATACCTCATGCGGGCCCTGCCGGCCATCGCCGTCAAGGCCTCCTCCAACCCCGACGCCTACGTCTACCTCGCCGAGTCCATCCGCGCCTGGCCGGACCAGGACCACCTTGCGGCCTGGCTGCAGGAGGCCGGCTGGGAATCCGTCACCTACCGCAACCTCAGCGGCGGCATCGTCGCCGTGCACCGGGCCCAGAAGCCGGCAGACCCCTCAACCGGCCCTGCCGCAGGCGCTGCGGCGCTGGCCGCCCACACCGGACCCGTGGCCAAGCTGCGCCGCAACATCACCCGGCCCGGCCGGTAGCCGATCCCTGCTGTGAATGTACTGATCGTCGGGGCGGGCCCGGCCGGATCCACCGCCGCCTACTACCTTGCCAAAGCCGGCATTGACGTCACGGTGCTGGAGAAAACCAGCTTTCCCCGCGAGAAAGTCTGCGGCGACGGACTCACCCCACGCGCGGTCCGCGAGATCCAGAAGCTGGGACTCGCCCACCCCGAAGCCGACGGCTGGCGGCGGAACAAGGGCCTGCGCCTGATCGCCGGCGGCCGCACGATCGAACTGCCCTGGCCGGAGGTTGCCGACTTCCCGCAGTACGGGCTGATCCGGACCCGGCTCGGCTTCGACGAACAGCTCGCCCGGCATGCCCAGTCCGCGGGCGCCGTCGTGCTGGAACGCCACAGCGTCACCGAGGCGCTGCGCTCCGAGGATGGCCGGGTCACCGGCGTGCGCGCAGCGCTGCTGGACAACTCCGGGCGCAAGACCGGCGAGACGCGCGACTTCAGCGCCGACGTCGTCCTCGCCGCCGACGGGAACTCGACGCGCACCGCCGTCTCCCTGGGCATCGGCAAGCGCGACGACCGGCCGCTCGGCGTGGCCGTGCGGACCTACTTCACCTCGCCGCGGCACGACGACGACTGGATGGAAGGCTGGCTCGAGCTTCCCGGCCGCGACGGCAAGCTCCTGCCCGGCTACGGCTGGGTGTTCGGCGTCGGCGACGGCACCTCCAACGTGGGCCTGGGCATCCTGAACTCCTCGAAGGACTTCGGCAAGCTGGACTACAAACAGGTGCTGCGCGAATGGACCGCCGGCATGCCCGAAGACTGGGGCTTCACCCCGGACAACCAGGTGGGCGAAATCCGTGGTGCCGCGCTGCCCATGGGCTTCAACCGCACCCCGCACTATTCTCCGGGCCTGCTGCTCCTCGGCGACGCCGGCGGCATGGTCTCCCCGTTCAACGGCGAGGGCATCTCCTACGCCATGGAGTCCGCCCGCTTCGCGGCCGAATTCATCGCCGACGCGGCTGCCCGGTCGGCGTCCGCCGGCTGGGGGACCGGGACGGAGGCTTCCAGGGCCGCCGACGCGCACCTTGCCCGGTACGCCGACTACGTGCGCCAGCAATGGGGCTCACACTTCACACTGGGACGGGCGTTCGCCGCCCTGATCGGCAAGCCGGCCGTCATGAAACTGGCCCTCCGGACCGGTATGCCTGTCCCCGTGCTCATGCGTTTCGTGGTGCGGATGCTGGCCAACCTCACCGATCCCGCCGCCAAGGGCTTCGAGGACCGGGTCATCCGGGTCCTGGAATCCCTGGTTCCCGCCACGTCCAATCAGGCCACGTCCAATCAGGCAACGTCCAACAAGGCCGCGTCCACCACGGACAGCGTTCCGCACTCCGGCGCCAACTCCGCGGTTTCCGCAACAAAAAGTTAGGGTTAACCCGTGACCAACTCTGCAGACCAAAGCTGGACGCACGCCGGACACGGCCTGCCGAGCGCTGAACCCAGCCTCAACACCACCGCGATCGCCACCGGCCTCCAACTGCCGGCAGGCTTCTCGGCCATCGCGGGCGACGCCGAGCTGGGCCCGGCGCTCACCACCAACCTGGCGCGCGTCGAGAAGAAGCTGCGCGAAGCCATTGCCAACTCCGATCCCCTGGCTGACGCAACGTCGCGCCACCTCGTGGAAGCCGGCGGCAAGCGGATCCGCCCGCTGCTGACCCTGCTGTGCGCCCACCTTGGCGACGCCTCCTTGCCCGCAGTGGTGCAGGCCGCCGTCGTCGTCGAACTGACGCACCTCGCCACCCTCTACCACGACGACGTCATGGACTCCGCGCCGTTCCGCCGGGGGGCGCCGACGGCCCACGAGGTCTGGGGCAACTCCGTCGCGGTCCTGACCGGCGACCTGATCTTTGCGCGCGCCTCCATCCTGGTCTCAGAACTCGGGTCCCGGGCGCTTGGCATCCAGGCCCGCACCTTTGAACGGCTCTGCCTGGGCCAGCTGCACGAGACCGTGGGACCGCGCCCGGACGAGGACCCCTTGGCGCACTACCTCTCCGTCATCGCGGACAAAACCGGCTCGCTCGTGGCCGCCTCCGGGCAGCTGGGTGCAATCTTCTCCGGCGCCGACGAAGCCTACGAGCCGATCCTGGTCGAGTACGGCGAGAAGGTGGGCGTTGCCTTCCAGCTCGCCGACGACGTCATCGACGTCACCGGGATCAAGGTCAAGTCCGGCAAGTCGCCGGGAACCGACATGCGCGAAGGCGTGCCCACCCTGCCCGTGCTGCTGCTGCGCAACGCGGCCCGCGACGGCGACCAGGCCGCCGTCGAACTGCTGACGCTGATAGACGGTGACCTCAGCTCGGATGAGGCCCTGACCGCCGCCGTGGCCGGACTCCGGGAGCACCCCGTCACTGCACAGTCCTGGGTGGTGGCACGCACCTGGGCCGATGAGGCCATTGCCGCCCTTGCCCCGCTGCCCGAAGGCGTCGTAAAGGCCTCGCTGACCAGCTTCGCCCACGCCGTAGTGGACCGCAGCAGCTAGGTCCCCGGCCTCCAGCCGCTGGGCCCGCCTCCGGCCACACCAGCTAGGCCGGGCCCGGCGGTACAGCCGGGCCGGAGTCACTCCCCGGCCGGTTCTTCCGGCTGGGTGCAGCCTGACGATTAACCTGGCTTCCGGCTTAAACGGAATGGCCCCGGTTCCTCACAACGTCCGAGTCTTCCGTTGCGCCGAACCGGGGCCATTTCTCCGTTCGCATCAGATCCACCGGAGGCATTTGGTGAACCCAGAAACAACTCTATGACAGTTATGTCATAGCGTCCAGACCTATCTGTAAATTTCTTGTCATAAGATTTCGATTCATTGCCGGACGTTGTCGCGCTGAGTTTCCCCACCTTTGGCCGGACAGCTTCGGGACACGCCCGCCGCTGGCGGGACACGCCGTCGGACATGGTCAAAAGCGGGGAATACCAGCGGCGCGGATGGTGCGGAGTTGTCCACATAACCGATGTTGTGGCCCCCGGGGCTGTCATGCCGCGTGTGTGCTTGCCCCATGGACGTTACGGTTTATCTGGAATACGCCGGCTCGGTTGCCCGCACGGCCACGCTGCTGCAGGCAGGTTTTACGTCGAACAGGATCCGCGCTGGCGTGGCTGCGGGGGAAATTCGCCGCCTCCGCCATGGGGTGGTGGCGCTGCCCGGGGCGCGGGCGGACTTCGTGGCCGCCGTGCTCGTGAACGGCGTGCTCACCTGCGCCTCCGCCGCGCCGTTCCACGGCATATGGCGCCTCCACGAGCCCGCACGGCTGCACCTGCTGTGCGCGCACGGCGCAGCGCCCGGAATGGTCATCCACCGCGGCAGCCTGGTCCCGACGGAATACCCGTGCCCCGTGGCCGGACTCACCGACGCTCTGCTCCACGCGCTGCGCTGCCTGCCCCCGGTGGATGCGGCGGTCATGGTGGAAAGTGCCCTGCTGCAGGGCCGCACCTCGCTGGACTATCTGCGCCAGCGGCTGCCGGGAAACCGGAACGGGGCCGCCCGTGCAGTCCTGGATCTGGTTGACGGCACGGCGGATTCGGCGATCGAGGTCGTTGCCAGGCTGCTCTTCAGGAGCCAGGGAATCTACACCCAGACGCAGGTGCACCTGCCGGGGATCGGCGTCGTGGACTTCCTGCTTGAAGGATTCCTGATCGTGGAGATCGACGGGAGCACCCATCTTGAGCGCGCGCAGGTCAAGAAGGACCGGGGCCGGAACAACGCCAGCATCCTGACCGGCTACGCCGTCCTCCGGTACGGATATCACGACGTCGTTTACAACCCGCAGAAGGTGATCGACGAGGTGTGGCAGGTGCTGCGCGGCAGGGTCATCCGCTGAATTTCCCCACGTATGGAATCCCGTTGCCGCAGAATGCCGGCGGTTCCTCCGGACACGCCGGTGGGGGACGCCAAACAAGGGGAGAATCGGCGGCCGCAGGAGGGGAGAGTCGGCGGGAGCAGGAGAGCGGGAGAGTCGGCGGCCGCAGGAGGGGAGAGGTCGGCCGGAGATGGGAGGGGAGGCCGTGGAGCCTAGTCTTCGTCCTCGTCGTTGAAGGCCCACTCGAACATGTCGAAGACGAATTCGGAGAAGGTCCCTTCCTCGCTCTTCCACTGGCCGCGGGCGTTGTTGCGGCGGTACACGATGGGATCCGGGATGCTGAGGTCCCCGATGCGGAAGCCCCAGGTGAACTGCTCTTCCTCGTCCTCGAGGAACATGAGGAAGCCCTCGTCATCGACTTCGAGCTCTTCGGGGTCCCAGAAGTAGTGGTAGGCCTCCATGATGTCCTCGCAGCCGCCGACTGCCAGGTAGAACTCGCGCAGGACCATCGGGACCTGGAACTGGTGCTCGGCGAGGGCGGCGTCGAGCTCCTCGGCCGGGAGGCCATCTTCTTCCTGCCATTCGTCTTCGAGATACTTCGGGACAAGCGCGCGGAATTTCTCGAGGAACATGTCAGTCATGGTCTTATCCTAGCTAATCCTCAGCGGTCGTTTTCCGCGGTGTCCAGGCCCAGCCGGTGCCAGCCGCGGACCGCCAGCGGAACGTACCAGTGGCGCCGCCAGGCCGTGACCCGGAAGGCGAAGACCACCCCGGCGACGGCGCAGGCGCTCACCGCGGTGAAGGTCCCCGTGAGGGACAGGATCACGGTCGACGCCGACCCGGCGAACGCCGGCAGCGCGTACAGATCCCTGGGGTCGAAGAGCTGCGGGACCTCGTTGGCGGTGATATCCCGCAGCAGGCCGCCACCCACCGCCGTCGTCACACCCAGCAGGACGGCGGCCACGGGATTCATCCCGGCGGCCAGGGCCTTCAGTGTGCCGGTGATGCAGAACAGGGCCAGCCCGCCGGCGTCGAACAGGATCAGCAGCGACGTGAAGCGCTGGACGCTGGAGAACAGGAAATACACCAGCACCGTGGCAAACAGGGGCGGTGCCAGGTACGCCGGGTTGGTGAACGCGGCGGGCGGGCCCGCGTTGATGATGATGTCGCGGATGACGCCGCCGCCCAGGCTCACCACCGAGGCCAGGAGCAGCGAGCCGATGATGTCGAACTGCTTCCGCGCCGCGAGCAGCGAGCCGGAGACCGCAAAGAAGAACACGCCGGCGAGGTCAAGCCAGACCAGGACAAGGCTGAAGGAGAAGGTCATGAAGCGTCCCGGTCGATTGCAAGGGGGCGGATAGGGCGGCTCCAAGGTTACGCTAACGGCTATGAATACCCCCATCCTGATCGCCTGCGCCCACGGCACGTCGAGCCCGCACGGGGCCGCGGAGGTCAACGCGCTCCGGGACGGCATCGCGGGGCTCCGTCCCGGGCTGGTCGTCCGCGAGGCCTACGTCGACGTGCAGGACCCGGATCTGCCGGCCGTCGTGGCGGGGCTCCCGGCGGGGGTAACCGCCGTCGTGGTTCCGCTGCTGCTCAGCGTCGGATACCACGTCAAGGTGGACATCGCCCGCGCCGTGAAGAGCCGGCCGGACACCCTGGCCGCGGCGCCGCTGGGTCCGGATCCGCGGCTCGCAGCGCTGCTCGATGCGCGGCTGCGCGAGGCCGGGGTAACGGACAACGACGCCGTGGTCCTCGCCGCCGCCGGGTCCTCCGATCCCAGCGCCGCACAGAATGTCGAGGAACTCACGGAGCAGCTCCGTGCCCTGCGTTCCAACCGGATCGTGGCCGCCTACGGCGCCTCCGCCAAACCCTCGGTTCCCGACGCCGTCGCCATGCTCCGCGAGGAGGCCGCCGGCGGTGCCGGCGCGGGGGAGTCGGCCGGAGCGGTGGACCTTGGCGGTCGCGTCGTCATCGCCTCGTATCTCCTGGCGCCCGGTTTCTTCCATGACCAGCTGGCCAAGGCCGGCGCGGACCTGGTGACGGCGCCGCTGCTGCCCTCCCCGGTCCTCGCCGAAATTGCCTTGGAACGCTACGACGCGGCGCTGGCCGGGGCCCCGCAGCCCCGGCCCTGACGGTCCGCGCAGATGCACAGCCGCAGGGCGACTTCAAGAGTTTTCGGCGGTTCGTGACGAAATGTTGCCCTAGGTGACTCCCCGTTTCTGACCCTTTGTGACGGGATTACGGCCGCCCCTACAGTCGATGCATGACTGATACAGCTCTAGCCGGAGCGTCCACGGACGAGGCTGCCGCCGGCCGCACCAAGCGCCCTCCCCGCCCGGCCGCAAAGCCGCACGGCCAGTGGAAAGTGGACGGCACCACGCCGCTGAACGCCAACGAGACCTGGAAACAGGAAGACAACGGCCTCAACGTCCGCGAGCGTATTGAGTCCGTCTACTCCAAGCACGGCTTCGACTCGATCGACGGCACCGACCTGCACGGCCGCTTCCGCTGGTGGGGGCTTTACACCCAGCGCAAACCCGGGATCGACGGCGGCAAGACCGCCACGCTTGAGCCGCACGAGCTAGAAGACAAGTACTTCATGCTCCGCGTCAGGATCGACGGCGGTGCGCTCACCACCGCGCAGCTGCGCGTCATCGGCCAGATCTCCGTGGACTTCGCCCGCGACTCGGCCGACCTCACGGACCGCCAGAACATCCAGCTGCACTGGATCCGGGTCGAAGACATGCCCGAAATCTGGCGCCGGCTCGAAGGCATGGGGCTGTCCACCACGGAAGCCTGCGGCGACGTGCCCCGCGTCATCCTCGGCTCCCCGGTGGCGGGCATCGCCAAGGACGAGATCATCGATCCCACACCGCTGATCCAGGAACTCGCCGAGCGGTTCATCGGCGACCCGGAACTGGCCAACCTGCCGCGCAAATTCAAGACCGCCATCACCGGCCACCCCAGCCAGGACGTGGTGCACGAGATCAACGACGTCGCCCTGGTGGGCCTGGTCCACCCCGAACTCGGCATCGGCTACGACCTCTGGGTGGGCGGCGCGCTCTCCACCAACCCCATGCTGGGCAAGCGCCTCGGCGCCTTCGTCCGGCCGGACCAGGCCGCCGACGTGTGGCTCGGCGTCACCAGCATCTTCCGCGATTACGGCTACCGGCGCATGCGCACCAAGGCCCGGCTGAAGTTCCTGCTGGCCGACTGGGGGCCGGTGAAGTTCCGCCAGGTCCTCGAAGACGAATACCTCGGCTACAAGCTCGCCGACGGCCCGGCCGCCCCGAAGCCCTCCACGCCCGGCGACCACATTGGCGTGCACGAACAAAAGGACGGCAAGTTCTTCATCGGCGCCACCCCGCTGGCCGGCCGCCTCTCCGGCAGCCAGCTGGTCAAGCTCGCGGACACCCTGGAGGCCCGCGGCTCGCAGCGCCTGCGCACCACCCCGCACCAGAAGCTCGTGGTCCTCGACGTGCCCAAGGATGAGGTGGACTCGCTCGTGGCCGAGCTCGACGCGCTGGGCCTGTCCGCCCGCCCGTCCGTGTTCCGGCGCGGCACCATCGCCTGCACCGGCATCGAGTTCTGCAAGCTCGCCATCGTGGAAACGAAGGTGACCGCGGCGACGGCGGTCGCCGAGCTGGAGCGCCGGCTGGCCGACCTCGCCGAGAGCAAGCAGCTGCCCCAGGCGCTGTCCCTGCACATCAACGGCTGCCCCAACTCCTGCGCCCGGATCCAGACGGCGGACATCGGCCTCAAAGGCATGATGCTGCCAACGCCCGACGGCGACCCCACCCCGGGTTTCCAGGTCCACCTCGGCGGCGGGCTCGCGTCCGACAGCCGCGAGGAGGCAGGCCTGGGCCGCACCGTCAGGGGCCTCAAGGTCACGGCCGGGGAACTGCCCGACTACGTGGAACGCGTGGTCCGCAAGTTCGTCGCCGACCGCTCCGAGGGCCAAAGCTTCGCCGAGTGGGCCTTCGCCGCGGAAGAGGGTGATCTGCAGTGACCGCAGCGCTCCGCTCCCACGACGAGCTCAAGGCCCTCGCCGAGGCCGGCGCCGCCGAGCTCGGCTGGGACGCCCCGGCCCGCGACGTCATTGCCTGGGTGGCCCGCAATTTCGAACTGCCGACTGTCGCCGTCGCCTGCTCCATGGCGGATGCAGTCCTCCCGGCGCTGGTCGCGGACCAGCTCCCCGGCGTCGACGTCCTGTTCCTGGAGACCGGCTACCACTTCCCGGAGACGCACGCGACGCGCGACGAGGTCGCGGCCAACCTGCGCGTCAACGTCGTGGACGTGCTGCCGGAGAACACCGTGGAGCAGCAGGACCGGCTCCTGGGCAAGGACCTCTTCGCCCGCGACCCCGCGCAGTGCTGCGCCCTGCGCAAAGTGGCGCCGTTGCGCCGCACCCTGGCAGGCTACGAGCTCTGGTTCACCGGGGTCCGCCGCGACGAGGCGCCCACCCGCACCAACACGCCGCTGGTCACCTGGGACGAGGCCAACGGCCTGGTCAAGGTCAACCCGGTGGCGGCCTGGACTTTCGACCAGCTGGTGCAGTACTCCGACGACAACCTTCTTCCCGTCAACCCGCTGCTTTCACAGGGCTACCCGTCCATTGGCTGCCAGCCCTGCACCCGCAAGGTGGCGCCCGGCGACGACCCCCGCGCCGGACGCTGGGCAGGAACCGACAAGACAGAATGCGGACTACACGTATGAGAACTCAAATCACCAACGAGGACCTGGAGCTGTCGGTGCTGGACAACGACGCAGCTGAGACGCCGATTGCCGCCCAGGGAGTGGCATCGGGCCTGTCGGAGCCGCGCGCTGGGCTGATCGAAGATCAGCCGCGCGGCGCAGGGGCGGGGGCGGCAATCGGCGTCGCAGGTTCACGCCTCTCGAGCCTCGACACCCTCGAGTCCGAGGCCATCCACATCATCCGCGAGGTCGTCGCCGAGTTCGAGAAGCCTGCGCTGCTGTTCTCCGGCGGCAAGGATTCCGTGGTGATGCTGCACCTGGCCACGAAGGCCTTCTGGCCCGGCAAGGTGCCCTTCCCGGTGCTGCACGTGGACACCGGCCACAACTTTCCCGAGGTCATCGACTTCCGCGACCGCACTGTGGAACGGCTGGGCCTGAAGCTCGTCGTCGGCTCCGTCCAGGAGTTCATCGACTCCGGTGAGCTGGCCGAGCGTGCGGACGGAACCCGGAACCCGCTGCAGACGGTGCCGCTGCTGGATGCGATCCAGCGCAACAAGTTCGACGCCGTCTTCGGCGGCGGCCGCCGCGACGAGGACAAAGCCCGGGCCAAGGAACGGATCCTGAGCCTGCGCGACGAGTTCGGCCAGTGGGACCCCCGCAACCAGCGGCCCGAGCTGTGGAACCTCTACAACGGCCGGCACACGGTGGGCCAGCACGTCCGCGCGTTCCCCATCAGCAACTGGACCGAACTGGACGTGTGGCGCTACATCGAGCGCGAGAACATCGAGCTGCCGGGCCTGTACTACGCCCACCGCCGCGAAGTCTTCGCCCGCGACGGCATGTGGCGCGCCGTCGGCGAGGTCTCCCAGCCGCGCGATCACGAGGAAGTCATCACCAAGACCGTCCGCTACCGGACCGTCGGCGACATGTCCTGCACCGGCGCCGTGGAATCGGCCGCCGCCACGGTGCGCGACGTCGTCATTGAGGTTGCCGCCTCGACCATCACCGAACGTGGCGCCACCCGGGCCGACGACCGCATCTCCGAGGCCGCCATGGAAGACCGCAAGAAGGACGGCTATTTCTAATGAGCACGGAAACGTTTCTCCCGGGCCCGGACCTCGTTGCCGCGGCGCTGCCCACCACGCTGTTCCGCTTCGCCACCGCAGGCTCCGTCGACGACGGCAAGTCCACACTGGTGGGCCGGCTCCTGCACGACTCGAAGGCGATCCTCGCCGACCAGCTCGACGCCGTCGCCCGCACCTCGGCGGACCGCGGGTTCGGCGGTGAAGGGGCCACCGGCACAAAAGCGATCGATCTCGCCCTGCTGACCGACGGCCTGCGCGCGGAGCGCGAGCAGGGCATCACGATCGATGTCGCCTACCGCTACTTCGCCACGGACCGGCGCAGCTTCATCCTCGCGGACTGCCCCGGGCACGTGCAGTACACCAAGAACACGGTGACCGGTGCGTCCACCGCGGACGCCGTCGTCGTGCTCATCGACGCCCGCAAGGGTGTCCTCGAGCAGACCCGCCGGCACCTGTCCGTGCTGCAGCTGCTGCGCGTGGCACACGTGATCGTCGCCGTGAACAAGATCGACCTTGTGGATTTCAGCGAGGACGTGTTCCGCGGGATCGAGGCGGACGTCCAGCAGGTCGGGCGCGAACTCGGGCTCGGCCGTGACGATTCAAATGCAGGCGGGGTCTCCGATCTCTTCGTCGTCCCCGTCTCCGCCCTCGACGGCGACAACGTGGTGGACCGCTCGGAGCGGACACCGTGGTACGACGGCCCGGCGCTCCTGGAGGTCCTGGAGACGCTGCCGGCCGCCGACGAACTCGAAAGCCACCTCGAAAGCTTCCGTTTCCCGGTCCAGCTGGTGGTCCGGCCGCAGGGCGCGCTGGCTCCGGACGCCATCGCCGGCGGCCTCGATCCCGAGGCCTACCGCGACTACCGTGCCTACGCCGGCCAGATCACCGAAGGCTCCGTGAAACTGGGGGACCAGGTCAGCATCCTGACCCCGGGCCAGGCCCCGCGCACCACCACCATCACCGGGATCGACTTCGCGGGCCGCGAGCTCGCCGAGGCGGCCGCACCGCAGTCCGTGGCGCTGCGCCTGGCCGATGAGTTCGACGTCGCCCGCGGTGACACGATCGCGGCGGCCGGGACGGTGCGTGAAAGCAGTGCAGACCTCTACGCCGCCCTGTGCTGGCTCTCGCCCAAGCCGCTCCGGGAGGGCTCCAAGGTCCTGGTCAAGCACGGCACCCGCACGGTCCAGGCCCTGGTGCGGAACGTGACAGGCAGGCTCGACCTCGCCAGCTTCGGCCTGGAGCCGACCACCACCCTGGAGCTCAACGACATCGGGCACGCGCAGCTCCGGCTCGCCGCGCCGCTGCCGCTGGAGAACTACCTGCACCACCGCCGCACCGGGGCGTTCCTCGTGATCGACCCGCTCGACGGCAACACCCTCGCCGCAGGCCTGGTCAACGACCACCCCGGCGACCACGAGGACGAGCGCTACTCGATCTAGGCCACGTGTCACATGGGCGCAGCTTGTTCCCCGGTCGGTCGCCATGGGCGGCTGTCCGGGAAACAAGCTGCCGTCTTTTGGGGCCGAATGTGACGCTGCGTGAACCCGCGTGACCCCCGGTTTCCGGGCCGTTGAACCCCGAATATGACACTCCCTATGGTGAATGAATGAAGACACAGGAACGGTTCCCCGGCCTCCCCCGCAGGGACTTCCAGGGGCGATGTCGCCGGCGCTGACCATCCGCCCGGCCCTTCCGCACACACCCCAGAACAGGACTTCACCCATGTCACACACCCCCGAAAACCCCGGGCCCGGCACACAGCCCGGCACCACCCGGATCGTCGCCGGCGAGACCGGCAAACCCAAACGCAAGCGCACCCTGGAAATCGCCCTGGTCGCGGGCCTCGTGCTCCTGATCGGCGCCGGCGCAGCAGTTGCATCCTCGCTGTCCCGCAGCCCCGAAACCGCCCCCGTAGCGGCAACGGCGGACGCCGGCCCGGCCGCGGAGCTCAGGCTCGGCTACTTTGGCAACATCACCCACGCCCCGGCCCTGGTGGGTGTCAACAAGGGGTTCATCGCCAAGGACCTCGGGGCGACCAAGCTCAGCACGCAGGTGTTCAACGCCGGCCCGGCCGCGATCGAGGCCCTGAACGCCGGCGCCATCGACGCCACCTACATCGGCCCCAACCCGGCCATCAACTCCTACGTCAAGAGCAACGGCCAGTCCATCAGCATCATCGCCGGCGCCGCGGCCGGCGGAGCGCAGCTGGTGGTCAAGCCCGGCATCAACTCGGCGGCCGACCTCAAGGGCAAGACGCTCGCATCGCCGCAGCTCGGCGGCACCCAGGACGTGGCCCTCCGCGCCTGGCTCGGCAAGCAGGGGTTCAAGACCTCCACGGACGGCAGCGGCGACGTCTCGATCAACCCGACCGAGAACGCCCAGACCCTCAAGTTGTTCCAGGACGGCAAGCTCGACGGCGCGTGGCTGCCTGAGCCCTGGGCCTCCCGCCTGGTGCTCCAGGCCGGCGCGAAGGTCCTGGTCGACGAGAAGGACCTGTGGGAGAAGGGCGAGTTCGTCACCACCGTCCTGATCGTCAACAAGACGTTCGCGGCCGAGCACCCTGCCACGGTGCAGGCGCTGCTGAAGGGCCATGTCGAATCCGTGGACTGGCTCAACGCGGCGCCCGCCGCCGAGAAAGCCACCGTCCTCAACGACGGGCTCAAGGCTGCCGCAGGCAAGGCGTTGCCGGCCGACGTCATCGACCGGTCCCTGAAGAACATTGTCTTCACCACCGACCCGCTCGCAGGGACGTACAAGAAGCTGCTCCAGGACGGCGTCGACGCCGGCACCACCAAGCAGGCCGACATCAACGGCATCTTCGA